>PFOK01000054.1 GCA_002792495.1 Candidatus Peregrinibacteria bacterium CG_4_10_14_0_2_um_filter_43_11
TTACCATCCCACGCTTCCGCGGGGACAGGCTTTGGCTACTCCCGAATGTGAATACCTTTATTAATGTCTTTAAAACAAAGGAGTAAAACGAATATTGAAATTTATTTTATCATCTTTTGGATTCTTTTTGAATGATTTTACTCACCATTTTTACTGTCTGCTTTAATTCCCCTTTTTGGTTTTCCACCAGGTAATCACAATCTTTGGCGCGTGCAAATTCGTGATGCATGCTTTCCATGCGTTTTCCCAATTCTTCATTCGAAATTTTAGCTCGATTTACAATCCTGTCAATTAATTCATTTTTATTGGCAGTCGTTATAAAAATAGAAACCATGTTTTGTGCCGGGATTGTCCTGCGAATACTGTCGAATCCCTGAATGTCCACTTCACGCACGACCACTTCTCCCGCTTTTAAACTTTTTAGCACAGGTTGCTTGAGGAGTCCGTAATAATAATCTTGATGGACAACGGCATGTTCCAGAAAATCGCCATTTTGTATTCCTTCTTCAAAACGTTTTTTAGTATAAAAATCATAAATGTCACCCTCTTTTTCGCCTTCACGCATGGGACGTGTTGTTGCGGAAAGGGGATAGATGTATTCGGGATGCATCATTTTAAGTTCCATGAGTACTGAGCTTTTTCCGGATCCCGAAGGGCCGACAATGAGGAAAAGTTTACCTTTCATTTAAGGGGGTTAATGAGATATGTCGAGAGTGTGTGAGATTTAAATTATTCATGTTCTTTTGGCGTGAATGAATACTAACGCAAAACAAAAAAATAATAAAGAGGTTTGACTTTTGAATAAATGAATGATATAATGTTAAGATTTAATGATCTTTTATATGTTGTTCAAAGGCAGGAAGAAAGCAGTTTAGAATGCCTGTTCCAAGTTGCTTTCTCCCTACTTTTACCATCCTTCGACACTGTCGAAGAAGATAAAAGCAAGTCTCTCCTCTTTTGAGTCGTAGAGGCCAAAAACAAAAATAAAATTCGCTGATTTTTATCAGCACAAAAATAAAAACAAATTATCACATTGATTACGATTGATGTGATAAGAAGGTAGGGAGCTACTTTTCCTCCGAAGCAATTCGGGGGTAAACGACTTCACCACCTTTCCGGTGTTGTGTGTCGAAAGGGCGTCGTTTTCACCTCTGTTAATTCCTTTTTTATAAGGCTAACATGTGTAAAAAAAGCGGCGCTCTTTATTATTCCGAACCCCTTTAAAAAAGTGGTTCAGTACCTGCCTACTGGCAGGCAGGCTCCCCAAAATAGTTGTATTCGCCTTTCTTCAATTTCGCTTGGCTTGACCCGCAAGACCCGAAGCGGCATCTTTGCTACGCACGCTCAATTGCTCCAAGGCTCATTAATCTAATTATTCCGAACCCCTTTAAAAAAGCGGTTCAGTACCTGCCTACCGGCAGGCAGGCTCCCCAAAATAGTGGATCTCCCTCCTCGCATTTTCTCCTGGGTTCTTCGTTTCCAAAATAGCGGTATCCGCCTTTTTGTTCGGTTGTTTCGTTGGTCGCTTTCTGTTAGACTGAACATCGTAAAAAAACACTATGAGAAGTCGTGATATTGTCCGAAAAGCATGGCAGATTACTCAGGTTCATCTTAAAAAACTCATTTGGTATGGTGCTGTCCCTTCTTTTTTTAGTGTGATTGTCAGTAGCGTTTATCTCGCCTATCAGTACAATGCGTTTAAGCATTCTCAGCTATTTTCCTCTGAAGTAACTTCGGATGTACTTCCTTTTTTGCGTCAGGTGTGGGAATTTGTCAGTACTTATCCTTGGCTTACGGTTTCTTTTGTTATTTTTGCCATTTTATTCCTGATCGGTTATGTGATCACTCCGCCGATTTTTCATGGAACCTTGATTGCGGCGATCATGCGGATTAAAGATTATCGCCCCATTCACGGAGCTGTGGAGATTGGAGTGCGTCGTTTTTTCCCGATGTTTGAATTCGGCCTTCTCACGGGGTCGTTCAGTATCACCACTTTGTTCACAGAATCTTCGTTCGTCGTCCGCTGGTGGGGGGTGAATGTGATGATGGTCATTCTCCCTGTTTTTTTGTTTATCGCGATGGTCGGTCTGATCGTTAGTTTTCTTTTTACTTATGCTCAGTATTTTATTGTTTTAGAAGATAGGGGATTGATTGATGCTATCAAAGAAAGCGCGGTTTTGGTGATCGCGAATTTGCGCAAAACCATTCTTGTTTTTGTTTTGATGTTGCTCATTGGGGTTCGTATCATTTTGAATGTACTCCTTGTCTTGCTCATTCCTATGGTTATTGTGATTTTGAGCAGTTATTTTGCCACTATTTTTTCTTCCACAATCGGTCTGGTTGCCATTTCCGTTTTTTCACTCGCGATTCTTTTGGTGGCTTCTTATCTGCTTGGTCTCTTTCACGTATTTTCTACCGCGGTATGGGTGCTCACATTCGACATTCTTTCTTGCAAAGAGGGTGAACAACCCAAAATTCACGATGTGGATTTAGCCGCGGAGTGTCCTCCTGAACACGGTCATGATCATCCCGTTCGTCCTGTATCGGATCCACCGAATATGGCGTAGCTGTTTTTTTAAATATTTGAGAAATTTACCGAGATTTTCTGATC
>PFOK01000007.1 GCA_002792495.1 Candidatus Peregrinibacteria bacterium CG_4_10_14_0_2_um_filter_43_11
CATCAAATGATGCGACAACTAAAATTTCATTTTACCCCAAAGCATGCCAGTTGGCTTAATATGGCGGAAATTGAGATTGGCATACTTGAAAGACAATGTCTCAAAAGGCGAATTTCAAGCATGGAAATGTTGATAGGTGAAGTTAAAGCATGGGAAAAACAACAGAATCAAGCCAGACGTTTAATTAGCTGGAAATTCGACAAAGAAAAAGCTCAAAAAATATTCCCGTCTTTATACTAAACTGAATTTAGTGGGCTTGGTACTAGCATAGTAAAAAATATTAATGATTAGTAGAGTTTACTATAGCAAATAGGGTGAGTGGAATCAAATCCGTCAACTTAATCTTGCAACTTTTACTTCAAATCTTTAATCTGATAACGCTTTATGCAAGTAAGATGAGATGTCAGCAAAGGCCCATGGTGTAATGGTAGCATACCGGTCTCCAAAACCGTTTGTCCGGGTTCAAATCCTGGTGGGCCTGCCACCACTATCTCTATTTAAAAAGCCCTTCTGAAAATCAGAGAGGCTTTCTTCCCCAATAAATCATGCTGTTCTTACTGCTGAGTAGCGGGAGCGGACTTAAAATTCATGCGTCCTCTTTTGGCGTTTCCCATTTGAGGATGAGGCATTTTTATTTCGATGCCCAATTCTTCATGAAGTTTTTTTATGCCTTCAAGATCTTTGTTTTCTTTTGCCTTCCGGAGTTCAACAAAAGCGGAGAAGTTGTCCGCGTTGATTTTTGTGAGTACTTCCGCCTTAGGAGTAGCTTCCGACACTACTTTGAACCATGCTTGGTAATCATTGTTGTCGAGCGCTGTCTTAAGTGCGGTTTCTTGCTCATCCGTCATTTTAGGACGATCACCGCAAGGGCCTCTTTCTTCTCCGTCACGAGGACCTTTTAGGCCAAGTTCGTCAAAGATGGCTTTAGCCCCTTCTTTGTCACAGGCTTTCATCAATTCCTTGGCTTTTTTCATCTGTATTTTTTGCTCGTCAGTTAGTTCCGGACGATCACCTTGATGACCTTTTTCCCATCCGCCACGAGGACCTTTTAGGCCAAGTTCGTCGAAGATGGCTTTAGCCCCTTCTTTGTCACAGGACTGAGCTAGTTTTTGCGCTTCTACAAGTTTATCGAAGGTGGCCTGGTTGATTTTATCGGCCATTTTATCTGCCATCGGAGACTGGCTCATGAGCGATTGCCATGTGTCGTAGTCGTTTTGAGCGATGGCGTTTCCGATTGCCTGATGTTGCCCCTGCATTTGTGGACGGGCAAATCGGTTTGATGACGTGGAGTCATCGTTAGCGGACACTTTAAGGAAGGAGGTAGTGACGACAATGACCAATGCCGCCAAAATGACAGGGATCAATCGATTGGTTTTTTTCATGATATAAAGAATAAAGAAATAAAGTTGCGTGGCCAGCGCCGGAGGACGATTTACGCCTCTTGTACGTCTATTAATACACCGACCATACTTTTTTTCTTTCATTATTCCTCAAAAAGGACGTGGAGCAGGCCGTCTTGGCCCGGGGAATGGTCTGATTTGATACGCTTTGAATGTGTAATCACCTGTTTTTTCTCCGATCACGCCAACATGCATGTCTACATTCAAAGGCATTTTGAGCTCCATTTCCGCTGTACGGATATCGACTGTCCACTGCGCTTTTTTAAAATCGATGATGACCAATGATTCTGCGGGTATGATTTTGCTGATGCGACCTGCCAACACTCCTTTTTCGGGAGCCACAAACATTTTTCGACGATTCTCATGCCACTGCGCGTACGGAGGGATGTTTTTTTGGAGGTGATCTTCTATGGGGTTATCCAATTTCACTTCATAAAAAACCCCTCCTAAAACCAATGATATTATGATGGAAATTCCCACCACTAAAACCGGGTGAAAGCGATATCCTTTTTTGGTGTGAGAGAAGAGAAGATTTGCCGAAAACAATGTGATTCCGATAAACAAAAACCATATATAAGGAAGTAAAAGGAAGAACGACTGAACCGGCCCTCCCGAAAATCGCCGCGCGAGTTCCCAGTCTGCCGAGAGCAGGTGACGAAGGATAATCGCTATGGCGATGCCACCCAACACAATGGAAACCAAAACGCTTGTCCATACTAAAATGTGCAACGCGATAAAATGCAGACGCGACTTCGGTGTCAGTTTTTTCTCTTTGATTTTCGCGAGAATTTTATCACTTAAAGGGAGCATAAAATGGATTTAAGAAATAAGATTGTTTTTTCGGGCAATGGTTTTGAATTGTTTTTTGGCCCGATTAACCAGCGTTCCCACCGTTCCTATCGGCATCATGAGCACGTCGCCTATGGTCTTGTAATCCATGTCCTCCAGATAGCGTAAAACCAGAATTTCCTGATATTTAGGACTCAACATCGAAAGGACATCGCGTATTTTTTTAATACGCTCTTTTCTGGAAAATTCTTCCGGAAGATCACTGTCACTTTTTAGAATGTCGATCAGGTTCTTTACATCAGCCTCGTCCGTTTCGAGAGGAACTGTTTTTTTTCGTTTGGCTTTTTTGATGGTGTTGATAGCTTCGTTGTGAACGATACGGTAAGCCCAGCTTGAAAAGGAAAGGCTGGTGTTGAAGTCGTTTAAGTTGATGTATATTTTGATGAATGCCTCCTGCAGAATGTCTTCGACAGAAGGAGTGTCCAACCCTGTAAAACGACGAATATAACGCGTGAGTCGTGATTCGTAACGTTCGACCAAATACGCGAAATTGTCCGCGTTTTTTAGACTGGATTGGACAAGCTCCGCATCGGTTTGCTGTTCCGGATTCATTAAAAATGGGGATACATTATTAATACAATTGTGTGTTATTTTTCTTTCATTTTTTCAAAAACCGCCACAAACATGGGGTCATGATTATTATCCGGCCATACACGGCGAACCGCGGATGGCGGAAAGGAAGTGATATAATCCCCTTTTATTCCCGCCCCTCCTGGCAGATTATTTTTTGGTTCGCACAAACGGATAGCATCTTGTTTTTTCTTTAATAATTTGGCCACGACTTCTTCGTTTTCTTCCGGTGTGAAGGCGCAGGTGGAATACACCATGCGTCCTCCGGGTTTTAAGGCGAGGAATAAGCCGGAAAGCAAAGCGATCTGCCGTTGTTTGAGCTGACGGATCCGACCGTAAGACCATTCTCCCAAGTGCTTCGCGCTATTCAAGACGTGTTTTTCGGAACTGCACGGTGCATCGACCAGGATTTTATCGAAATCACCGGGATTGGTTTTGAAAATCGTTTCCGCTTTTCTTCCCCATACTTCGATGGAAGTGGCTCCGTATTGTTCAAACATTTGACGCATCCGCTGACGACGATTCGGGGAATTGTCGTTCGCCACAAGATGCCCTTTTGTGCCGATGAATTCGGAGAGAAATAAAGCTTTCCCGCCGGGAGCGGCACAGGCATCAAGAACAACATCATCCGGCTGTACCCGCAATGCCAAAACAGGAAGCAATGAAGACGCGTTCATCGGATAAAAAAGGTGCGATTCAAACCCCGGCAAAGGGGTTCCCGGTTCCGCTTCCGGTGGCCACAACACGGCATTTTTGTGCCACAATAACGGTTGCCACAAAAGACCCGCCTTCCCCCAGAGGGTTTTTAATTCTTTTTCTTTTTCAGGGTGAAAACGCAAGATCGGAGACGCTGGATTCTTCATGACATCAAGCCATGTTTCAAAAGCCGCTTCCTTCGGGAACCATCGCCTGTAATATTCCCGGAAAGCCGCTTCGCCGTGTCTGGAGATCGATTTCACGAAAGGAGGATTATTTGATATGCTGGAGTCCGTTTATCATTTTAGCTCTAAAATCATGAAAAAAGAAATCGCTCTTTCCTTGCACGAAATCGGTGCCGTTAAGTTTGGAAACTTCACCCTTAAATCCGGCATTCAATCGCCTATTTACATCGATTTACGCGTGCTGGTCTCTTACCCAAAGGTACTGAAACAAATCAGCACGGCGATGATTGAGATTGCGAAAGGACTCACGTTTGATCTCATCGCGGGAATTCCATATACCGCTTTGCCTATTGCGACCACGATTTCGGTCAGCGAAGATTGGCCCATGGTGTATGCCCGAAAAGAAGTGAAGGATTATGGAACGAAAGAGAAAATTGAGGGGCATTTTGAAGAGGGGCAGACCGTACTGATTGTGGATGATCTGATCACCACCGGCGGAAGCAAGTTTGAGACCATTGAACCGTTTACCGCCTCCGGGCTTAAAATCACCGATTTTGTAGTTCTGGTGGATCGACAACAGGGCGGCGGACGATTGCTGGAAGAAAAAGGTTACAAACTGCACAGCGTGCTTGGCATCAATGAGCTTTTGGATATCCTGAAAGAAGAAGGAAAAATCGATGAAGAGAATTATTCTAAAGCCAAGACCTTTATCGCGGAAACCCAGGTATAACAATCGGAAGATTGGATCGTTTTTGAGCCTTAGATTTATAATTTAATGTTTAAATTATTATGATGCCTATTGAAGAACTCATTGCTTCCCGCAGGAGCGTTCGGGATTATCAGACCCAGTCAGTTCCGAAGGCGTTGATCCAAAAGGTGATCGATGCAGGAATTTGGGCGCCCTCGAGCATGAACCGTCAGCCCTGGCGTTTTGTGGTCGTTACTCAGGAAGAAGCGCGGAAAACCCTTTCTGAAGAAGCGAAGCAATCGCTACTCGCCTTTTTAAATACCCATGCCGCATTAGAACAATATGGCAAAGACGCCTTGGAACGTTTTAAAAAACGCGCGGAGAGCGAAGAAGATACTATTTTTTACGATGCCCCCGTGGTGATCATGGTGATTCAAACAAAGGACGTGGGGAATCAGTTTGATTACGGTTTGGCGGTAGAGAACATGCTCTTGTGCGCGCATGGGAACGGACTCGGCATGTGCCCGATTGGTCTTGCGACCCCCCTCTCTCAATCAGAAGCGGCACGTGAAATGTTTCATCTTCAGCCGGAGGAAAAAGTGATCATCGGTTTATGCCTTGGGTATCCTAATGATGCTCCGGAAAAAACCGAACGGCATACGGATGTGGTGGAGTGGGTGGAATGATTGGCATTGTTTACAAACGCTCATTGCATTCGCGATTAGAAGATTGAAGATTACAAACGTCCCGCCTTTGGCGGGACTATTACAAAATTAATCTTGTAATTTTAAATTTTGTAATCTTGTAATAAAGTTTACATTAGTAAACTTCATCCAAGTAACATTTTTCGCAATACACAATTTTCTGCCAATCAATCGGATTAGACAAAAAATCAGACACAAAAAAACCCGATAAATATCGGGCCTTTTTGTTTGGCTCCAATTAGCCTGACTCGTGCGACATATTAATTACATGTCGAGAACCAGTTGGAACCAAACCGCTCCGGCCAACTAAACCGGAACTAATTCCTAAGCTGTGTTTTGGTTTTTGTTTTCGTCCTTCCAAGACGTGCTCTTGAATGTCGCCTTTTTTGTTTTTAATTTTTATATTAAAATAGGTAACAGAACATAGTTTGGGCAAGCTCTTGCCAGTTAAGCAGAGCTACATCACAAAGCCTAGGTCCGCTGCAGCAAACGGAGTGTTTGCGGAGGCGGACCAGGGCTCTGGTTGGTCGAGGTACCAGATTCCGAATTGTAAAGGAGCAAGGGGAGAAACAGAAGGGATTGAAAGGGTTTGTGATCTGTCTTGAATTGAACTGTCCGGATTAATATGTTTTGTATTTTTACCGCGTTTCAAATAAGCAAATCAGGTCATTATATCAATACCACAGTTATTTGCAAGTTTTTGCTATAGACGCGTTTGTAAAATGATTTTCTTGTATAAATTTCTTATACATAAAACGACTTAAATAAGCCAAATCATTTTTTGTGACCTAATAATGAACCTTATGTTTTTTTGTTACTCAAAATCTGCTCACCGAGCAAGTGTCCCCTGGGGGTTTTACGCAGGAATGACGACAGAGAGGAATCTGTTTGCCGACCCTAAAGCCGTGGAATTAAAACCGAAACTTACGACGCAATAAGTGAAAAAGAATGATGAAGTGACCTTGTAATGATGATCAACCTTCTTTTTCCCCTAAAATTGATAATAACGATGGGTATTCCTTTAAATCCGGTGATATTTCGACCAAATGCTCAGCCGCCTTACGAATACGCGAGACCAGAACACCATTGCTTAGACTGGCGATTTTAAGATCGGGTAAGCCGGATTGACGAATGCCATACACTTCGCCGGGACCCCTTAGTTTCATGTCAATTTCCGCCAATTTAAACCCGTCACTGTGATCGACCATTGCCTTGAGCCGTGTAAAAGTCGCCTGGGAATCGGAATCGGTATACAAAAAACAATAGGACTTTTCGCTCCCGCGCCCCACGCGTCCACGGAATTGATGAAGCTGGGAAAGGCCAAAGCGATCTGCCCCCTCAATGAGCATGATCGTGGCATTGGGGACGTCGATCCCCACTTCGATCACGGAAGTGGAGATGAGAAGATCGATTTTTTTGCCTTTAAAATCACGCATGATTTGCTCTTTTTCTTCGGGTTTTAATTTTCCGTGCAACATTTCGACACTAAAATCCTTGAATAGCACCTTGAGTTTTTGATATTCGGCTTTAACGGACTTGAATTCCAAAACATCCGATTCATCGATCAGCGGACAAATCACATAAACCTGCTGACCTTGTTTTATTTTCTCCTCCGCAAAACGGTAAACGGTCTGGCGGTGTTCCGGAGGGACGATTTTGGTTTCGATGGGCTGACGTCCGGGAGGCATTTCGTTTAAAACCGATAAATCCTGATCGCCATACGCGACGATGGCGAGCGTGCGCGGAATGGGGGTGGCAGTCATGGTGAGAACATGCGGACTGCCCTGACGAACCAAAAGCTCACGTTGTTTCACGCCAAAACGGTGTTGCTCATCGATCACCACCAAGCCCAACTTGTAAAATTTGACCGCCTCCTGGACCAACGCGTGTGTGCCTATGATGATATCGATTTGGCCGTTGGCAATAGCGTTCTGCACTTTTTTCTTTTCTCCGGTTTTGAGAGATCCTGTTAATAATTCGACAGTGATCGGTTTTTCGGAGGGGTATTTTTTTCCGAAAATATCCATGAATTTACGAACGGAGATGAGGTGTTGCTGAGCCAGAACGGAGGTGGGAGCCATCACCGCGACCTGATACCCCTGTTTGACGGCGTGAAGAATCGCCATGACCGCCACGAGGGTTTTTCCGGATCCCACATCCCCTTCCAGAAGGCGCATCATGGGATAGGGTTGTTCCATGTCTCGCAGGATTTCAAAAATGGCGACCTTTTGCGCGCCCGTGGGAACAAAAGGCAATGTGGAAAAAAACTGTTTGACGAGATCGACATTCATGGAAATCATTTCAATCGCACCCCACTCGGGACGACTCTTTTTCCATTCCGCCTTGGTTTTTACCGCACGAAGCTGAAGCAGAAAAAGCTCTTCATAGGCCAATCGGTCGCGGGCACGTTCCAGTGTTTTTTGGGAAGTGGGAAAGTGGATTTCGCGTACCGCTTCGGATTTGGGGGCGAGCTTTTCTTCTTTGACAATCTCCTCGGGTAAAAACTCCTCGAATTCTTTGGCGAGATAAAGGAGGGGGTTGATTTTTTCCCGCAACCATTTGGACGTGATCACATCGTGCTGCGGATAAACCGGAACCATACCGGCGGTGTGAACCTGCACGGCTTTGGAGAGCTCTACTTCCGGGCTTTGAATGGTGAACCGACCGTATTTGTATTCCACTTTTCCCGCCAAAGTGACTTCGGTTTCCATGGGTAACGTGCGAAGCAGGTAAGGCTGATTGAACCAAACCACCTCCGCCTGATTGCCGACCGCATCGTAAAAAAGCGCTTTGATGAGACTGAATCCTTTTCGTTTGGTCGGCAAACGTTTGATGCCGTGAAGACAGCCTTTTAGGGTGACGATTTCGCCCTGTTTTACCTCGTGCAACGGTTTAACGACGGAAAGGTCTTCGTACGTACGCGGAAAATAAAGGAGCAGGTCTTCCACGGTAATCAGTTCCATTTCCCGAAGAGCGGCAATGTATTCCCGCTTGGTGCTGAGCGCTTCGCTTAATGGAGTTGAAAGATGCATTTGGGGGATTTGGGGGATTTGGGGGATTTGGGGGATTTGGGGGATTTGGGGGATTTATACCCAACCATTTTGTAGAGACGTAAAATTTTACGTCTCTACAAGGGAAACATCCCACAAATCTGACAGTTCTCAAATTAGGCAACCATTCCTCTTAATAAAAACCCGACCGAATAGGCAATGGAGGCGGCGATTCCTCCAAAAAAAACGGTTTCAAAGCCCGCAGCGAACCAACGCTTCATGACAAAAAGGGATTTGATGGTGCCAACAATGAACAAAGCAATCGCCGTGGTAAAACACGTGATGAGGAAAATCATATCCTGACTAACGGAGAAAAATGACTGAAAAGTATAGCCGGCTAAGGGGATAAAACCGATCGCCAAAAAGGCGGTAAAGGTCGCAAACGCACCCTTTAGGGGATTGATGTTCTCGTGCGTCATGTTGAATTCATTGCGCATCATGATATCTACCCAACCTTCCGGATTAGCGATAATCTGATCCGTTGCCTGATCCAGTATTTCTCCATGAATTCCATATCCCCTTAAGATGTCTTCAACCTCTCCCCGTTCGTGGTGAAACTTGGTCTCAAGGTGTTTGAATTCGATTTGTCGTATTTTTTCAAATTCTTCTAATAAAGCTTTATCACTCAGGTACTTTCCTGTCGCCATGGAGAATCCATCCGCGAATAAATTGGCAAAACCAAGGATCAAAATAATGGAGATGGGTAACGCGGCGCCCTGTACGCCGGCAATGACCGCAAAGGTTGTTACTGAACCATCGATTCCTCCATACACAAAATCGGACAGCCAGTTGTAGCGTTGTGGCAGTGTCATATTAGGGTGTTCGTCCACATCAATATCAAATAACATATAGGTTCGAGATTAAATTTGTATTATGATTATAGCGTAAACTCATGCTTATGACGCAATTATTTATCGTCAGTTATGTTTCCCTCTTGGTTCTCGGACTTCTTCTCGTATTTTTTTATTCCAGGCAGGGGGAAAAGCTAATTTTTTGCAAGTTATTGGATTTTAAAAAACCCCATTTCCCCCTGGCTGTACGTATTTACGCATGGATAATGCTGGGATGGATTGTCATCTTGTGCGTCTATTTTTTGTGGAGATTGTGGGAATTTCTGTAAGTGTCTTTGTTGAGGGATTTGATCCCCGAGATTTTTTGTTAAATCACCGATAAAATCGCCTTCTTTAAATCTTCGTCCCCAATGCCGGCCGCGTTGTAGAGTTCATCCGATTCGCCGGAAAGTTGATATTCCCGAACGGCGAGGTTATTGATCACAAGTGATAAACCCTCCTGCGCGATCATGCTGTTGATTTGAGACGCCAAACCACTGTAAGGATTGTGGTCTTCGATGGTGATAAGTTTGCCGGTTTTTTGAAGCGACGGAAGAAGAGAATCAGTATCGATTTGTTTGAGAGAGCTCACCACAAAAAGATCGACGGATGCCTTATTTTTGAGTTGCTCGACGACCTCTGTCGCAATAGTGACCATAGAACCACTTGCCACAACCGTGACCTGCTCTCCGGAGCGAAGATGATCGGCCACGCCATATTCAAACTGATAGCTGGCGTCGTAAAACGGAGTGCCATCTTCTTTTAAAATCACAGGGAATTTGTGTCGCCCCATGCGCACGTAGAAATTGCCGTAATGAGAAGCGATGTAACGGATGATGTGATCGGTGTGGTTGGCGTCCGCGGGCTCGAGAACAAAGGTGTTGAAGAAACCGAGGAAGGAACCCATGTCGTCGATGGCCTGATGCGTGGGACCGTCCTGACCGACCGAAAGACCGCAATGTGTGGCGACCATTTTAACATTGGTTTGATTGATATCGTTCACACGCGCCTGATCTTTGGGACGACTGGTTAAAAACGCGCCAAATGTGGAACAGAAAGGAATAAAACCCTTTAAGCTCAGACCGCCTGAACAACTGACCATGTGCTGTTCGGCGATACCGACGTCGATATGGCGTTCCGGAAATTCTTTTTTTAAAATATCGGTTTTAACCGAACCGGCCAGATCGGCTGTGAGCGCGATGACGTTCGGATTGAGTTCCGCAAGATCGCGCAAAGCGTTTCCGTACGCGGAACGGCAATCGGCTTTGGTTCCGGCTTCGAGAATTCGTGGAGTTCCCGCTTTTATGTCTTTCATCAGCGAGAGTGGTTCTGTGAATACCGGCTTTTGCGGATGCCATTTGACCTGTGTCCGAAAAGCAGTGAGTAATGATTCTTCATCATCGCTCAATTTCAGTTCGCCAGCTAACACTGCCGTGGCTTGTTCAGGTTTGGGTGGAATTCCATGCCAAGTGGACTTATGAGCTTCTCCGTCCGGTTCCATAAAACTCACGCCTTTTCCCATGATGGTGTGGGCGATAATGACCGTAGGACGATCGGATGTGTGGCTTTTTCCCAGCGCCTCCCATAACGTCTGATAATTATGCCCATCACATTCGATGATGTTCCAATGGGCGGATTCGAAAACTTTAGGAAGGTCGATTGGCATCACTTCTTTTAGGCTGGCCGTGAGCTGAACGGCGTTATAGTCGACGAATAAAGTGTGATTGTTGAGCTTGTATTTGTTCGCAAAATGCATCATTTCATAGACCTGCCCTTCGTCGCATTCTCCATCGCCGACCAAGCCGAAAACATGACGATCGGTTTTTTGCATTTTTTCCGCCATCGCGAATGCCGAAGACACCGAAACACCAACGCCAAGAGGCCCTGTACCGTAGGTAATGCCGGGAACATGGCGAGTGATATGCCCCTCGTATATACTGCCCATTTTACGGAACCCCTGAATCACTTCATCCCGCGGGATGTACCCCATTTCGGCCAAAACGGAATAGACCGCCGGAGACACGTGGCCATTGCTGACCACCACATCTTCACCGGTTTGGCTGACGATGAACGCGTAAAGGAGAGAAAGGTAGTCGATGACCGAGCAGGAACCCCCGGGATGACCGGATTGCGCGTTAGCTGTCATCGCGACAATGGAATTTCGGCAACGTTTACTAAGCACCGCGAGAAAATCGAGATGCTCTTGGGTGAGGGACTGACCAATGGTAGGGATGGATGTAAATGACATAGTATGATTACGAATTATAAATTACGAATTGTGAGCTAAGGGCTTCCCTTCTGGAAATTACGAATTCATCAGCACTTTACCAAACCGAACGCCTTCACGGTAGGCTTTTTTGAGGAGGTTGGGGCGATCCTTTACTACATTCTGCGAGCCATTTCCACAATGATGAGCCTTGAGAAGGCCTCGATTTTTTGCGCCGAAATACCACATCGTCCGTTTGAGCTGAAGATAGGCAATACGATCGACTATCCACGCAAACCACTGCGCTCCTGTTGTCATGATATAAAAACAATTCAGATGATTGAGAGATCCGGTTTTTCGGACATCCCCCTCTTTTTTGTAAACCAGTGCAAAATAGCTCATGCGATCCAGAAGATTTTTGAGGACGGCGGGAATGGAGAAATTCCAGACAGGAGCCGCAATAACAAGACCGTCCGCGCCCATGATCAGCTTTTCCATTGTTCTGACATCTTTATTCCCGGATTCATCCGGCGGTTCCGCCCTGCGATTGCCGTAATTAAAATAAGACAGGCTGAGATCATAAAGGAAAACCCGTTCCACTCTGACTCCGGCAAATTCCGCCCCTTCGCAAAAATGCTCCAGCAAAACGGCTGAATTGCTGTCTTTATTCGGCGCGGAAGAAATAGCGAGTAAAACTTTCTTCATGATTTTTATTTTAAATGAAGTATTATAAAACCAAGTGTAGTTTAACATACAACGATTTAAATTGACCTCATTCTTCTAAACAAATTCCAACGGTGAATGATCGCGGTTTTATAATTCTAATTTTCACGTTTATTATTTCTCGCAATCCCCCAATGAGACTTTGATCGGGTTGATCCCCGGGTCCTTTGTTATAAATTTAATCCCTCCATTATTACAATTCACTTCAATCTGCCCAACCCCATTTTTTGTATGAACCATGCAAACCACAGAAGCCGCCTCTTCAATAGGATTTTCAAAATCTATATTGTCTGCCTCCAATCCCATCCACTGACTGAGTCTAATATCCGGATCCGACCAAAAATAAGGATGACTTCTTAGATTCCGTGGTGCTCCAGCATCCCCCCATCCTGCCATATGACATAGCCGGTCTAAAACAGCCTCCGCGTCCTCCTGAACTTCGGGTTGTGCGGAAGGCTTTTTGTCACAACCTCCCAGTGCTAAAACAGCCAATATCAAAATACGACTCAGAAAAAATCGAGGCACAGAAGAAGAAGGCGATGGCAAGGAGGAGGGTTTATTCATGAGTCTTACTTTTTACAATAGCCCGGAGAACCAACGGCAACGTCTCTTTCTTTTAGAAAGATTGTTCCCTGTGCTGACGGATCCACAGAATCACTAGCCTGTTCCACAAAAAAGGTAATATCCTGACGAGGTTCATCTGCTTTTAGTTCGCATACGTGTGCCGGACCACCTATGTAATACTAATTTGCAATAGAAATCATACACGTGTAGAATGAGGGCATGAATAAAAATGCCTTTGGAACAAAAACACAGAC
>PFOK01000137.1 GCA_002792495.1 Candidatus Peregrinibacteria bacterium CG_4_10_14_0_2_um_filter_43_11
AAAGCAATAAAAAATATTGGGATGGTAAAATCAAAAAAAACGTTGAAAGAGATCTGGAAACTGATATTTATCTAGTGAATCAAGGAATAGCTGTGTTAAGGTTGTGGGAGCACGAGATAAAAAACGATATTAATTCATGTTATAAAAAATTAAATAAATTAATAAATGCTACTAAAAACAATTGATTTATTCGCAGGAATAGGGGGAATAAGAATGGGCTTTGAAAGTTCAGGGTTTTTTAAAACCGTTTTTGCTAATGATTTTGATCATTATTGCAAAAAAACTTATGATCTAAATTATGGGATCTCCCCATTAACGGTCGGTGATATTACGAAAATTAAAATAGAGGATCTGCCAGAGTTTGATTTTCTGCTCGGAGGCTTTCCATGCCAAGCCTTTTCAATTGCAGGTTATCAAAAGGGCTTTAATGACGAAAGGGGGCGTGGCAATCTATTTTTTCATATTGCAAAAATTATAGAAGCCAGGAAGCCAATGGGATTTTTCCTCGAAAATGTCAAAAACCTCGAAAAACATGACAATGGTAAAACAATAAAAATTATAAAGGACACACTTGAATCACTTGGCTACCACATAAAATACAAAGTATTAAACAGTATGAATTTTGGCAATGTACCACAAACAAGGGAAAGAGTTTATATTGTAGGCTTTAAAGAAAAGAAATATTTTGATAATTTCAGATTTCCAGAAAAAAAACCATTAACAAAAACTATTCAGGATCTACTGGAAAGGGATGTAGATAAAAAATACTATTACAATAATAAGCCCCTCTTCGAAAAACTCGACGGAAAAATTACAAAAACCGATACAGTTTATCAATGGAGAAGAGTTTATGTAAGAGAAAATAAAAGCAAAGTGTGCCCTACATTAACAGCAAATATGGGAATGGGCGGTCATAATGTTCCGATAATCAACGATGGTAAAGGAATCAGAAAACTAACCCCAAGAGAATGCTTGAGATTCCAGGGCTTTAAGGATTCATACAAACTTCCTGCCAACCTTCCAGAGTCTCAATTATATAAACAAATAGGAAACTCCGTAACAGTAACAGTCGTTGAATCCGTAGCAAAACAAGTTGCACAAGCTATTAAATACCAATCATATGAATCGAAGAATCGTTATAAATCATATTCCATTAAATATCCACAAAATGTCATTCCTACTTACGCAAAAACAAGCTAGCCAGAAAAGCTATTTTGATTATCTGAAAATAGCAGGTGCCCTTTCAAATTTATTTTCCGAGAATGAAATCCCATACTTATATTATAGAATTGCAGAAAAGGTCTTTTGTCGTGCATTTGGTGCGGAAGATCTATCAAGAAGTGATGTTTCTGCGGATGCAAAAAAGGAAGGTATCGGGATTGGGCTAAAAACTTTTTTGGCAAATAATCATAAAACTTTTCAGAAAATAGCTGAATTTAATAACGACAGATCCCTTTACCAAACACTTTCAACTGAAAAAAAATAAAAAAAATAGCGGAACTTAGAAATCTGAGAATTGAATTCACAGAAAACAATCATAATCTGAAAAAATCCCTTTATCATTGTGTGTTGAGAGAAAAGGGGAAATTTCTGATTTTTGAAGAACCGATGGATTATGTTGATATAACAAATATCAAAAACGTAAAGGAGAAAAAAGGCTCTATTATATTCAATGATGGAAAAAACGATTACGCATTCAACAAATCAAAAAGTACCCTATTTAAGCGCTTTATAACAAAACCTTCCATTTATGAAATTGATGTTCAAATTCTAAAAGATCCTATCAGAGATTTACAAAAACTATTTGCAGAAGGAAAATTAGTATTCGAAGAAGGGGTAAGAATACAAGGGACTGTGTATCTGCCACTCTACGGAAAGGATCAAACCGTTTTTGAAAAAAGCGGACTCAATCAATGGAATGCGGGGGGAAGAGAGCGTCATCCAAACGAAGTTTATATTCCCGTTCCCGCATTAATTCACAAAAATTTTCCTGGATTTTTTCCCGACAGAGATACTCCTTTCAGCTTGAAGCTACCAAATGAAAAAATAATGAAATCAAAAATTTGTCAAGAAGGTGGGAAAGCTCTCATGTCCTATTCAAACAAAGAACTAGGTCAGTGGATACTAAGAGATATTTTAAAACTAAAAGAAGGTGAAATATTAACCTACAGCAAACTACAGGCCCTGGGAATTGATACTGTTAGAATAGATAAAATCAATAGCATAGAATTTGAAATCAATTTTTCAAAACTAGGACGATATGAAGTATTCCAGACTAAAATGCTGAATGGTTAGTTATTGTTGATTTCAGTCATCTTCGTCCTCATATAACTGATCCTTCGTATTTTCACGACTCAATGTAAGCCATTCACTGACCTTGGAAGGGATGCCGGAAAGCGGTATTTTCTCGGTCGTGATGTTGTCCGGCAAAGCTTTTAAAAAAAGCTGACCGTACTCTTTGGATAAAACCCGATTGTCTAAAATGATCAAAGCGCCGTAGTCTTTTGTGGAACGGATGAGTCGCCCAAACCCCTGCTTAAAACGCAAAATGGCGCGTGGAATGGAATATTCCATGAAAGAATTGGTGAACAATTCCGAACGGGCGGCAAAAATAGGATCACTGGGGACATCAAAAGGGATTTTATGAATCACCAGAACCGTCAGAGCCTCCCCCTGAATGTCGATCCCCTCCCAAAAACTGCTCGTGCCCAACAAAACGGAACGCTCAGGATCATTGAGATAAGCCTTCATGACCTTACTGCGCCCACCGCTAATGCGCTGAGCCAAAAGACGGGTTTGCTGTATTTCGGGACGATTCATCAGGTCGAGGTATAGCGTTTCTATGGAAGAATAAGAAGTGAATAACCCCAATATTCCGCCATGGACTTTGGAAATAAGGTCGGAAAAAAACCGACCGACCTGCCCCATGCTATCGCGATGATTCACGGCAAGACTATCGGTTGGCAACAATACATACGCCTGAGACTCAAAATCAAAAGGCGAAGTGAGAATCAGCTCCTCAAACGTTTCATCCAACCCGAGCATTTTACGCAAGTAAGCGAAAGGATGTTGTGCGGGCTCATTGGAATCGTTTTGATGTAACTGAATGCCCAAAGTGGCGGAAGTGAGAATGATGGAACGCTTTTTTTGATAAAGGATTTTCTGTAATTTCGGACCCACCAGCAAGGGTGCCATGTGCATCGCGACATGCCCATTGAGATCGGAAGACATCCATCGGATCTGATGGTCAACGAAGACCTCACTGGAAGCAGTTTCTTCTTTGAAAAAGAGGGAAAGGTGAGTGATCTGTTCTTTAAGGATTTCAATTTCCTGTAAAAGTTCATCCACAAAAACATCCTGATCGGGAAACGCGTTGTCTTGAACCAATAACAATCGGTCGAGCAGTGACCGGAGGGGTTTGATCCATTCATTCAGACGATGGGAAACGTCATCCACGGAAGAGCTGAGATTCAACCACTCAGAGGTCCCCAAAATCACACGATCGATCAGCAGTTTTTCGATATAACCGGAATCGGAAACATTGCGATTTACAAACAAAGCGACAATACTGAAAAAATTCTCGACCAATTGAAAGAGATCGGGCAATGTTCCCAAGGCCACTTCGATAGACTCAAAAACGGGATCACTGCCAAAGAGGGTCTTGGCATGCCGTCGCTGAAAATCATCGAGATGATTTTGAATGGCTTTGATGGGAACAACCGTACTTTCTTCGCTAATGCCAATTCCAAAAGCGTTGGTCGCCGTCTCCTCAAAATGATGCGCTTCGTCAATGACCAGATAGTGATACTCGGGGAGCAAACTGCCGTCACTCGTTAAATCGGCACACAAAAGCGCGTGATTGACGATGATGATGTCGGATTCGTCGGCTATTTTGCGTGCCTGATGTAAAAAGCACTCGCCGTAAGGTTTGCACTTTTGAGGAGAACAAAAACGTTTGTCGGAACACAGTTCAAAATCCCAAATCATCGTTTCCGGACGGGTCAGATAAATTTCACTGCTATCGCCCGTAGAAGTGGTGTACTGCCATACCAGAATTTTGATGAGAAGAACGATTTCTTCGTGATTGAAGCGTGTGCGACGTTTGAACTCGGCAAGACGACGTAGGCAGAGATAATGACTACGTCCCTTAAGCAAAGCCACCCGTGGCCCGGGATGATGAGTTTCGTGCATGTAAAGCTCACGAAGCAGAGGAACGTCTTTTTCATACAATTGCTGTTGCAAATTGATGGTGTTGGTTGAAATCACCACCTTGGATTTATTTGAAATCGCGATGTTGAAAGCCGCGGAAAGATAAGCCATCGATTTTCCGACACCGGTCGGCGCTTCGCAGATGAGATGATAACGGTTCCGAAAAGCGTTCATGACATTTTGTGCCATTTCGATTTGTTGAGGACGATACTCATGCCCTTCAAACACACGCTGCATCACTCCTTTCTCATTAAAAAGAGTGTCGATTTCCAAAGGCTTAAGAGGTGACACGCTGATATTTTTGACTAATTCCACCGGAATGACAGGAGAAACAAACTTGCCTGAATGCCCTTTTATTTCTTCAAAAATCACACCGCACTCCCAAGTGGAGCGGGAGACAGCCTGAGCGATGACTTCGATCCCCTTTTCCGGCAACCGGCAAAAAACATCCCAAATACACTTGAACAAATCCAAAGTCGCCTCCACATCCGACATGGCACGGTGGCTATTTTCGTGAGCAATCCCCAATGCATCGCTCAGCACTTCAAGACTGTAACTGCCGTTTTGGGGAAAGGCGATCTGAGCGAGCGGCAAAGTGTCGATCAACCCAAGCTCATTCAATTTCACACCGGCTTTTTTTAAAAACCCGACATCAAAATTGACATTGTGCCCCATGACATAAGCATTTTGTAAAAGAGGCATCGCTTCCTCCAGCACTTCCTTGAGCGGTCGCCCTTTCTGTTTGATTTCATCGTCCGTGATCGCGGTAATCGCGGTGATGATAGGGGAAAGCTTATAATTGATTTTTACCAATGAACTGAAACGACCGACTTCTTTGCCATTTTCATAACGAATAACCGCGATTTCAATAATATCGTTCACCTTGGGGTCTACCCCACTGGTTTCAAGGTCCACGATGACAAGCGACTTTTTAAACATGATAAAAATGGATGAGGGGAATGAATCCATTGTAAGGACGAACTTAAAATAAATCAACGAGAGGCTCTGTGATCATCTCGCCGATCTGCTATGCACATATTCGCCTGAGTCCATAACTCGGATAAATCCTGATCAAACGGAATGTGGAATTCCTGACAGTGTTCAAAATACCCGATGATCAAATCATCATAAGAAACAGAGTGCGAACCATAAATACGCTGAATCAAAGCTTGTTTTGCCGCCTCAACAAACCCGGGCCAATCCGCCAAACGGTAAGCCGAATCCGTGTCAAGATACTTCGCCTCCCTATAAGAATGCCCCTGAAAACCACCCGGTCTTAAATAAATCGCGATTTGCCGACGCGCGGACAAATGGAGAGAAGTTTTATTCAGCAAATCGCAACACCGAATGGCATAGCGGTTATTAAAGCCAAAACAACGCAGATAATGATGGGCTAAAACAATCGCCGCGTGCGAATGATGGGAACAAAGAGCCCCATTAAGCACCAGTCCCACAGTTCCCGGATCGTAGGCCAGCGATGAATTTTGAGAGACCAACGTAGCCATCGCGGTAGCTCCGGCAACATAATTCCCCTCAAAAAAACGCCCTTCGCGAATCGTTTTGTATCCCGTTCGGAGCCATTGTACGGAAGCGGACGACCATTACAATACTCAGGCACCGGTGTCATCGAATCAGGCAGTTCCCGGCAAAATACATCCGCCTGTTTGCTCAGGGCAAAAATACCCTCTTCCAGAACCTTCAAAATAGCGTCACGTAAAGCATTTTGGGTATGAAAGATTGGGAGCAGACTTTGAACAAGCTGTTCGTATTGCCGAAGAGTAGGAGGCTCCGGAGAGCCACGGAACGGAGGATGAAAAGGAAAAACCTTTTTCAACTGAAAGCGTATCGATGGGATCGCCCTTCGTATAAATGGCTCAGATCCTTGCCCAGTTAAAACAGACTCCACTTCGGGGAGTTTTAAAAAATCCGAAACCGTTGATGGAAATAAACGCAAGCGGGGAGACATACTAAAAATAAAGGGGTAAAAGATACCCGTTTTATTGAAAAATAACAAACAAAATGTTCCCCCTAAGCCACTTTTCTTCCCTTTCCTCGGACCGGATTCGGAATAAACACATAAGGGCTTGTATAACGTTTGCCACGACCGGGACCGGCGTGAATGGTTGATGGGGCTTTCCTACGATCTCCCGCTCTGCGAACAAATGGAGATGGGGTAGAAAATGATCGGACGGTAGTTCCCGCACAAGGGGGATGACCTTCTTCCCGGGAAGGTAAAGTCACGGCAATTTGTCTCCTAAACCACTCAAATAGGTTCTTGTCCAAAATGCCAAGAGAAACGAGCGTCCGCAACAACTCACCCCAGGCCTGCACAGGATGCTGTGAATCGGAAACAATAGCGACTGTTCCTTCCCTAAGCCTTGCTTCCAGCTTTTTAGCCGCTTCAGCGTCAACCGGAGGGGGTATATAATTGCCATCAAGCACCGCGAATTCATCGGAGAGAGGAGGTTCACCCTCATCCTGAGCGATTTTCCATAAATTAACGGCATACTGGCGTGCCCCCCTACAGCACATTCTAAGCTCACGGGCACCTCCGTGACCCAATAAAACCTGAAAAAACTGATATTGCAAGTTTAGTCTTGAATCAGGATCGAAAGACCAGCCCCTCATCGCCCGTGGAAGGAAATGGGTCACATCGACATTGTATGCCCGAACCAATGAAGCCAGAATAGCGGACAGCTCGAAACGCAGGAGGGTAGCCACTTCCGTGTCTTCCGACAAATGAGTGTCTGCGCTATCGGGCTCTGGCAGTGAAGAAGCATCATGTGAAGCTAAAATCTCCACCTTTCGTGCGGAAATAAGCTCGGCAACGCGCTCACGCACCTTTTGTAAGGCACCTCTTAAAGCAATCTCATCAATTCCACTAACTGCCTGCAAAACAGAATGCCGGACATCACCCGAAAAAAGTTCATAACGGCCTCTCGCATCCGGAGGTAAAAAAAGGGCAGGATCCTCACCGAGGTCTGCCAAGCGAGAAAGCTCCGATGCAAGGAAATCGCGGAGTAAAATGCGCGCCGCAATTGCCCCGCTATCCACCCCCTGAAGAACATCAAAAAAGCCCGAATATGGCTCCACAAGACCTTTGGGAATATCAGCGCGTTTCACATTTATGTTGAAAAAAAATAAAAAAGTGAAGAGCGAGTCTTCATTCTACACTATATTTTTATTTTTTGCAAAATACCTCTCAGCACTTCCGCGGAGTATTTGAGCTTCTTTTTTTCATCAGCATTGAGCGCAACCGGCCAAACGTTCAGGACGCCGCAACGCCCGATCACCGCGGGCACACCAAGCGAAACATCGCTCATACCATAGTCTTTACCGGGAATGGTGGAAACGGGAACAATGCTCTTTTTATCATGCAATACATTTTCAACAAGTTCTGTGAGCACCACGCCGATACCATAATAAGTGGCCCGTTTACGTTGAATGATTTCGTAAGCCGCCTCCCGCGTTTGCTTTTCTATGGCATCCGTTTGTTTTTTGGTCAGGAGCTTTTGAGCAGGAATGGAAGCCACATTCACCAGGCTCCACGGCACAAATTCCGAATCGCCATGCTCGCCCATTACATAACCATGTACATTGTGAAGATTGACACCAAGTCGCTGGCTGATGTTCACACGCAAACGCGACGTATCGAGCGATGTGCCCGAACCGAAGATTTGAGACTCGGAAAGTTTGATGGTTTTTTTGGCAACGTATGTGAGAATGTCAACCGGATTGGAGACGAGAATGACCACCGTATCGGAGCGGAGTTGCCCCATGCCTTTGATCAGGCTTTTGAGCATTTTGATGTTCTTGTTCACCAAATCGAGTCTCGTTTCTCCCGGTTTTTGCGCCGCCCCAGCCGTAATAATGATGACATCCACATTCCCGCAATCTTTTAAATTGCCCCCACACACATTGCCCGTTTCGGTTCCGATCAAACCATGCGTTAAATCCATCACCTCCCCTTCCTCCCGTGCTTCGTCCACATCGATGAGAATGATCTCCGCCGCCAATCCTTTGATCATGGCCGCGTACGCAAAAGAAGAACCGACCATCCCCGTACCGACAACGGCAATACGGGTTTTTGGCGGACTGCATTTTGGTTTTTTGAACATAAGAATGAATTTATTTGATTTGATTTTATTCTAGCATAAATCACAAATAGGCATAACCCCCAAAAAACCTATTATCATTCGCTGACATAAAACAGGGAAGTTAAGTAGAGCCTCCATCACTGATATGCTATAATACCCCCGTTAATTAAAAAAATATGCAAACAGGTTATAGCCCTTACCAAAACAAACAGACAAAAAAACGGGGGAAATTCTTTAAAATACCGTTCGTATCCGCGGGTTGGAAAAAATGGTTACTCCTTGCGGGAGGCATTTTATTCGGACTTTTGTTCGTGGTTTATCTGGAAATGGGGGAACTCCGCTTTTTCGCAAATCATTATTTACGGCTCACTTTTTTTAGCAAAAATTATCTGATCTTGTTCCAAAATAATTACGAACTGCGCCCGGGAGGCGGCTTTATTACGGCGTACGGAAATCTGGACACGTTGCTCGGTTTTCCACGGCAGATCAGCTTCCACAATTCTTACGATATCGAAACAGCAAACCGCGTTACTCCTCCTTACCCTCAACAGGAATTGTTGGGGAATGAATGGTACCAGGGGTATACCTTTAGGGATGCGAACTGGGATGCGGACTTCCCCGGCGCAACAAAAACGTTGATTGATTTTTATCAAAAACAATTCCCTAAAAAAGATGTGGATGGAATCATCGTTGTTAATTTTAGCGTCATCGAAGACCTGGCAAAAAAACTGGGAAATGTGGAATTGAACGGTAAAAAAATCACTCCGGAAAATCTGTTCAACGAGATGGAATTCGCGGTGAACAATGTGGATAGGCACGACGGGAAAGCGTTGCAGGAACGAAAAAACGTATTGGAACAATTGGCAGGTCAATTGATGAAAAAAATCAAATGGAATCCGCTTGATTCAAGAAAGGTAATTGTGGAAAGTATTCACAAAAAAGACATTTATTTTTGGTTCAAAGGCAATGGGCTCGAAGAAAAAATCGTAAAAAAGGGATGGGGCAACACCTTGCAGGTACCGGAAGGAAGTGATTTTTTGGCGGTAAATCTGGCCAATTTGGGGAGTAAAAAAGCCGACCGTTACGTGCAGACAGAAATCCATGATTACGTGAACATCACCAAAGAAGTACCGGAAGTAACGACGGAAGTGACACTGCGTTTTCCGGGGTTTTTAAACACGTACAGCGATGATTACAAAGGGTATTTGCGCGTTTATATTCCGGGAAACGCGACAGTAAAGAACAGTCCGACAGACAGCATGATTGAAAAAGAAGATGACCGAACGTCGATTGGCACAAAAATCATCATGCCGGCAGGCAGTAAAACCGTGCTGAGTTACACGTACTCACTTCCCCGAACATACGTGACGGAAGGCCAATACAAATTGCGTGTGATCAAACAATCCGGCACCGAAATGGATTACAGCATCACGGTTGAAACCCCCGAGGGAACGTTTGCCGATAGCGAGGATTTTTCCACGCGTGAAAACCGAGCTGTTTTTACAGGCAAAATCCCATCAGACAAAGATTTTGAGTTACAGATCCTGCCTGACAAAACGCCGCCTTACCCCATTGAACAGGAATTTGAGGATTTGAACACAATTAAAATTTATTGGAGTGAATCGATGGACAACACCTCAACAAGCGACGCCTTACATTATGTCATCCGTGACACGGATGAAAAAAGCGAAACTCACGACGACGCCAAGGTAGTGTATGCCGAAATGGTCGAACCGACCGTAACACGATTGGAGTTGAGCGGAATGACCGCGCAAAGCTTGGAGCGCTACAAAATAGAACTTAAAAACATTCGCGACGGTGCCGGAAATGAAATTTTGCCCAACCCAAAAGAAATCACGGTAGTACAGCGGTTTAAAACGAAAGAAAAATCAGAAGAACAGTAAGCTTTCATCCAGCCACTCACCATGCTCTGGATTCAAAAATGTGTATTTCCAATCCTCCGGCATGTGGTGTTTATTGATTTTCCACCAAAGGTGGATCAGCCTTTGGCTGAGGTACTCAAGGTATTTGAGGTGAATGATAAAATCATGTTCATTCCGGATGATGTGGTGGGGAAACGATGGGGGTATTTTTGATGAAATTGTTTCAATGCCCTGCACAATCTCAAATTTTCGATGAATATTTCACAAAATATCGGTTCACAAAAGAAGGGATGCCAATTTTTGGCATTTGAGCTGATAAAATAGAGAATACGCTTCTGCCCGCCCGTACCGAACAGGTATGTTCGGGTGGGACTGTTACGGTGTTTTTTCTTCGTGTCGCTTATTCATCTTATTATCTAAGGTCTGAGGGAATACAAAAAATAAAAAACCAATTACACCACAATGCAGTTATTTCCCCATTCAAAATAATGTCTTTTTCTAAAAAAATGGGTTACAATGAAAAATCAAATTATTTCTTAATATAAAACATTATGGAACATCCCATCAAAGATTTTAGTCACCTTATCGGCAAGCTCGATGGCATGAGCGTCAACCAAATCGAAGCGCATTTGGGATTGTATGCCGGGTATGTAAAAAAACTGAATGAGATTGAAACCAAGCTACAAAACGCCGATCGTGCGCTGACCAATTACAGCTACGGCGAGTACAGCGAGCTCAAAAGAAGGGAGGCCGTCGCTTTTAATGGTGCCTACCTGCATCAGTATTATTTTGAAAACCTAACGGCAGAAACCACAACGCGTTCCGCGGAATTAGAAGGCGCGCTGGTGGATTCGTTTGGATCGATAGACGCTTACTTAACGGACCTAAAAGCTTCCGCGACAGCCACTCCGGGTTGGGTAGTGACCACCAAAAGTGAAGTGGACGGAAAACTGCATAATTATATGATGTTTGAACACCACATCGGTTTTCCGGTTCGCCAAAAAATCGTTTTGGCGCTCGATTGTTGGGAACACGCGTTCATGATCGATTACGGCACAAAAAAAACGGATTACCTGGAAACCTTTTTGCGAAACGTGGATTGGAACGTGATGAACGAACGATTGAAATAAATCGAATCTGAATTTCCAATGGGTTCACCAATGGGCTTACCAATAGGATAGAATCCCCCTTGAAACTCAAGCTATTTTTGAGTACAATTCACAAGCTGGAACTCCGACAGACAAGTTTCAAGCTTCAAGTCCGATGCAAGATCGGACTCTGACATTACGTCAGAATTTCCAATTTCCAATTTCAAATTTCATGGACTATTACAAAGCGCTTGGTGTCGAAAAAAACGCCAGTGAAACGGAAATCAAAAAGGCGTACCGCAAACTCGCACAGCAATGTCATCCGGACAAAGGGGAAGGAGGAGACGAAAAGAAATTTAAAGAAGTAACTGAAGCGTACGAAATTTTAGGCGATAAACAAAAACGAGCCCAGTATGATCAATTCGGAAGCGTTGACAAAGGGGGGGGTGGATCCGGCTTTGGCGGATTTGAAGGTTTTGATTTTGGAGGTTTTCAAAACGTTAATTTTGATTTTGGCGGCAATTTCGGCGACATTTTCGATACTTTTTTCGGCGGAGGCGGAGCCAAGGGCAAGCAAGCAAGAGAAAGTCGAGGGAGCGATATCGAAATTGTCATTCAATTGGATTTTGAAGAAGCCGTTTCCGGGACCACAAAAGAAGTGAATTTATCGCGTTACGAAAGCTGCACTCATTGTGAAGGCAAAGGGAATGAACCGGGCAGTAAAATGGTCACCTGTAATGACTGTCAGGGAACGGGTCAGAAAGTAAAAATCCAACGCACCCCGCTGGGGCAAATTCAAACATCCGCCGTATGTAGCACCTGCGGAGGAAATGGAAAAACCCCCGAAAAAAAGTGTACCACGTGTAGGGGGGAAGGCAGAATATTAAAAGATGGCATCATTAAAATCAAAATACCGATAGGCATTCATGACAAAGCCGTGTTAAGACTAACCGGTAAAGGCGAAGCCGGCATGCAGGGCGCGTCCCATGGTGATTTGTTCGTCCACATCAGCATCACCCCAAGCAAAACGTTTGAAAGAATCAAAGATGATATTCACACCACTCAACACGTTCATGTATTGCAGGCGGTTTTAGGCGATGAAATAAAGGTGAAAACTATTTATGACGAAACCATTTTAAAAATCCCACAGGGAACGGAAAGTGGTAAAGTATTCCGGTTGAGGGGAAAGGGAGTGACCCGAGTGGGAAGCAGTGAAAAAGGAGATCATTATGTCAAAATCATTGTGGATATTCCGGAAAAACTTTCCAAAAAAGAACGGGAATTATACGGTGAGCTCATCAAAGAAAGTGGTTTAAAAATCACCCCTCAAAATAAAAGTATCTTCGGGTAAGCGGCCTCATGACCCCTTGTCTTTCGGGTAGGGCTATGATAAAAGTAAACGGTGCATTTAAAAAAACATAATACGATTTTGATGAAAAAAGATACCTACTTCAGTCAAGAGAAATCCACTATTCCAAAATATATCGGGATGGTGATTTTAGTGGTGTTCATCTTTTTATTCGGATGGCACGCGGGAGTCAATCACATGCAACAGAGCAAAATAAATCCTCCAAAAAACAGCAGTACCAACATGAGTGGAGAACTGGAGCAAATGAACATGCAATTGTTCTGGGATATCTGGAGCATGCTTTTCGCAAAATACGTTGATCCGCATGTACTCGATTCACAAAACATGATTTATGGTGCGATTCACGGCATGGTTTCTTCGTTGAATGATCCCTACACCACATTCATGACACCAAAAGAGAACAAAGAATTCCAGAATAACCTGGAAGGAAATTTGGAAGGAATCGGTGCCGAACTGACGCTAAAAGATGGAATGCTGACGATCGTTTCCCCACTAAAAGGCTCCCCTGCCAAAAAAGCGGGCCTGATGCCCGAAGATGTGATCTATAAAATCAACGACGAAATGACAACGGATCTGACTCTGGAGCAGGCCGTAATGAAAATACGAGGAACCAAAGGAACTCCGGTAACGCTATCGATTCTACGAAAGGGACATAAGGATCCTATTGAAATCAAAATTATCCGAAATGTGATCAATATCTCGAGCGTGGAATGGAAAATGATTGATGACTTCGCACTGATTGAAATCAATCAATTCGGCAACCAATTGAATCAAGAATTCAACAAAGCTATCAATGACGTTCTTTCCAAACGCCCCAAGGGAATGATTTTGGATTTACGATTCAACGGAGGAGGATTTTTAGATGGCGCGGTGGACATCACGTCCGAGTTCCTCGAAAAAGGATTGGTAGTGAGTATCAAAAGAAGAAACCCACAGGAAAATGAAGATATTTATGTAAACGGAAAGGCACGGCTCGCCAATGTTCCACTCGTTGTATTGATCAATAAAGGAAGTGCTTCAGCTTCAGAAATTGTCGCGGGTGCGATTCAGGATCACAAGAGAGGACGGATCATAGGGGAGACCAGTTTCGGCAAAGGAACGGTTCAGGAGGTAATCAATTTGATTGGTGGATCCAGTTTAAGAGTTACCGTGGCAAAATGGTACACTCCCAATAATGTGAATATCAGCGAAACAGGCATCACACCTGATGAAATGGTAGAACGTACCACGGAAGATTACGAAAAAGATAATGATCCTCAATTGGACGCATCCATTAATTACCTAAAAAATGAGAATTAGAGCGTTTTTTAGAAACCTCACGCCGGAGCAGTTCTCATCAGCCTGACAGTCATTCCGGCAAGTACCCCCTCCGCGCTCTCCCTAACGGGGGGAGTGTTAACGGGTACCGATACACGCATCGAAAACGTGAGACAAATACCGAGAAACAAGGGGAATTGTATAAGCGGATTAAAGCGGCTTCTCAAGGATAAGGCGATCGCCAACAGAAACGCGATGCGCTTTGGCATACCCACCGGAGACCTCCAATACATAGCGTACAGGTGTGGGAGGAATATAACGGGGGCAAACAGTATTAACAAAACAGGGGGAAGCCTCATATTCGATATGTTTGATTTTAAGGTCCTCTCCAATAAACAAGAGATCCAAAGGAATCAACATGTTTTTCATCCAAAAGGCCACCAAATGAGGCTTGGTATAAGCAAAAAGCATGCCTTCATCCTCAGGCAACGCTTCCACTTCCATGAGTCCATTGGCATGCTCTTCAGGGGTATTAGCGACATCAACGTTCAAACGATGTTTGGCGGAAGGGGTTTTAATATAAACCACCTCAGTGCCGTAATCGGCTCCATTGAATAAAACAATGTTGGTACTGATCGCAAGGAGTAAAAAGGAGCTGATTCCGACCGAAATAAAACCTTTCGTCAGGTGCCTCCAGTGATTTCTGAAAAAAGAAAACATCATGGTAAATAATTATTCTTTATATAATAGCATAATTCCATCCCCCTCGTCAACTGGTAAGACGACTCTTTCATAACCCGAAACCCCCTGAATATTTTTATGAAACAAAGCGGTTTTCTCGGGGAAAGCGAGAACATCATCAAAAACAACAACCGCGTGATCGGCTAAGCGAGGCTCAACAGCCACCCAAAAATCCCAATAATCACGCTTTTGCCCATCCACAAAAACAAAATCGAAAGTTTGATTGAGCTGAGAAACAACTTCGATAGCGTTACCAAACTGAAAATCAACCATGGAACCAAAACCCGCTTCCGCGAGATTGGAAACAGCCGACTCAAAGGTGGGTTTGCTCCAGTCGATCGCTGTGATTTTAGCACCAACCTCTCGCGCCGCCTCCGCCATCCAAAGTGTCGAATACCCATTCGCGCATCCGATTTCGAGAATACGTTGAGGTTTTTTTATTTTGACCATCATATTCAAAAACCGCCCCACTGTTTCAGTCACATTGGGGATGTCGTTTTCGACACCAAATTGTTTGAGTTTTTTGAGGTAAGAAAGAAGTGAAGAATCCATCAGATAAAATTAAAATATCACCACTTTCGGTACACAGCTATAATTTCGGATTAATCAGATAAACCCGAACTTTTCACTTTTTTTAAAGGCAGGGTCAAAAAAGAGACCGCACCCTGCTCACCATCCTCCCTATTTTGTATACTTATTCGCCATCCTCGGGGGTCCGCATTGTCTTTTTTGAAAAGATAGAAAAAAAGACCATTACCCCCTTGGTGCAATCGCCCTTTAGCAGTCTGCTTGCCTGCGGAGATGGTGAATTTCTCACGTCCTATTTTTTCAAGATAATCCGACCGAATTCCAATACCATTGTCTTTCATGGCGATTCGTAAGCAAGTATTTCCCCCTTCCATCAAAACACTGGAAGAAATTTGTATATCATAAGGAACTTGCCCACCTTCTCTGTAACCGATGTGCCTAATCGCGTTCGTAGCGGACTCCTGAAGCCACACCTTAATAGAGTGCTCAACTTCCCCAAAACCATTGTCTTCTATTAAAAAACCTTCTGGAACGCGCGCTAGAATCTGAAGAACAATCTCATCAGTGTTCTCCCCTATCACCAACTCACGCAAAGCATCATCCGGACTCATGATCCCGGTGCTAGTACGAAATAGAGTGGATTCGCTCAACGCGACTACAGAAGCTCTGGCCTCCTCCACCGATTTAGATCCCTCCAAAATTCCGTCATCATCTTTCATGGAAGCGTATAAATCTCCATCTCCCAATTTAACGACTGATCCATCAGCATGTTCTTGGATATCCACTGATTTTAAATGTGAATCCATATGAATAATAAGTAACGCGAAAAATTAAAAATCCAGCAAATTCAATTTGAGCTCCTCATCAAACTTTCTGTTGAGCACATCATCCGTCATGTGGATGGTTATTTCACAGGTGATATCAATAACCGCCGACTCAAGGTGACCGCCAAGCACATGATAATCGGAATCGCCCAGTGCGACATGAAGGTGTGCAAAGGGCTTTCCCTGAACCAGGGAAATATTGCCGGTCAACGAAATAATCTCGTAATTCTTACCGCTAAAACACTTGGAACAGTAAGCCTCTTTCTCCAAATCATAGTATTTGATAACAACATCATCCGTGCCGCCAATGCCGGAAACAGAACCCGATGATACGCCATTTTCTTCACAAAATACGGTAAGCGCTCTGATTAACTCTTCGCCTTTTTCGATTTTAAGGATGTACCCGTTGCCGATTTGTTTAAACTGCATATGAATATGGTTACTTTTTGTGACGAAACGAAAAACAGGCTAAAATTCGTTCATCCCAAAAGCTTGGTCAACTCCTCTTTAAATTCATCCACATCTTTAAAACTGCGGTACACACTGGCAAAACGAATGTAAGCGATGTGATCGATTTTTTTGAGCATTTTGACGACATCTTCTCCGATGGTCTGGCTGGAAACGGCTTTTTTGTTGGCACCCCATTTTTCTTCAAGACTGGAAATAAGCTGATCGATCTCCATCTGAGAAACAGGGCGTTTTCCGCAGGCAATCCAGATCCCCCGTTCCAATTTTTCACGGCTATACGGTTCGTAACTGCCATCCTTCTTTTTTACGAGAAGATTGGAAATTTCCGCACGCTCAAAGGTGGTAAAACGAATACCGCATTTTTCGCATTCACGACGACGTCGAATCATCTTCCCCTGTTCCGCCACGCGGGAATCGACGACTTTGGTATCGGTGTTTTTACATTTAATACATTTCATAATTTTCGATTGATAAAACAATTATAAAACCAATTTGTATCCCTATCGGTTTCCCCATTGGCAATCTATTGGTCATATAAACCAAGTGCAAAATTATCAGTCATACCCGCGATATAATCTTTGACCACCACATGCAACGGTTCTGATTCCGTAAAGGTTCGAATCTTATCAGGAAGCAGGGTGGGCGTTTTCATAAAGCTTTCAAATAACAAACGAATGACACGCTTCCCCTTGTCATTGTACTCCGCAACCCCGGGGGATTGATAGAAATTTTGATAAAGGCAATGCTTAAGCTCATCATTCATTCGGCGCATCCCATCGGAAAAACAACAGAGGGAAGTGTCCGTCTTACAAACATCTGCAGCGGTTTGTATGGAGTGTTCCTGAATCAAGCGATCCGTATTATGTAACAAATCATCCGCCATCAAAGTCACCAAAGAAGAAATCATACCCATCTCCCAAAGCTCAAAAGGCAAATCGGAACGCGTCTTGGTTTTTGCAAGTCGCCATAGTTTGAGTGACTCCAAGACATCCGGATTAAGGATCCCCGAGCGCAATCCATCATCAATATCATGATTCTGGTAAGCGATTTCATCCGCCATATTCACCAATTGAGCCTCCAAAGAAGGCATGGCGGAACTCTCGGAGAGAGGATTGTCGTAAGTGGTTCGATGTTTAATGAGCCCGTCAATCACTTCAAAACTGAGGTTGAGGCCGGGATGTTCAACATGTTTTTGTTCAAGAATTTCAACAATACGACGACTCTGCTCATTGTGCTCAAAGCGATCGCCATACTCTTGCATAAGAACGTGCATTTCATCCTGCCCCGCATGACCAAACGGAGTATGCCCAAGATCGTGAGCAAGTGCGATCGCCTCTGTCAAATCCTCGTTTAAATTAAGGGTGCGAGCCATATCACGACTGAGCTGTGCCACCTCCATAGAATGAACTAAGCGAGAACGGTAGTGATCCCCATAATGTGCCACAAAAACCTGTGTCTTTCCTTTTAGGCGACGAAAAGCTTTGGTGTGAATGATACGATCACGATCGCGCTGAAAACAAGTACGATAAGGATCATCGGATTCCGGATACTGACGCCCCTTGGATTGAGTGCTTTTGATAGCGTAAGAAGCAAGCGCGCGCCCCTCCTGTTCTTCGAATTGTTGACGGGTTAATAACATGTAGTAACGATAATAATTAACTTCTTATGCACTGTAGCACTGCCTCACACTGAATCAAGGCTGGCTCACCAATTCCACCGTACGTGTCGGAAAAGCAATCGTGATATTTGCTTCATCAAAAGCGGATTTCATAGCCTTGATCGCCTCGTGCATCATTTCAAAATGAGCGGAGCGGTTACTGGCCTGCAAAATGAGTTTAAAATTTACATTGGAATCGCCAAATTCATAAAAGCGCACCACGGGCTTATAGGTCGCCACCCCAAAACGTTTGTCTTTCTGAAGTTCACGCCCCACTTTTAAAGCGATCTTTTCGACTTTATCCAAACGGCTGTTATAGGCCACTCCGCAGGGGACAAGAAAATCCATTTTACTCTGAGGTTCGTTAAAATTAGTGATCATGCTTTCCGCCAATTTGGAATTGGGAATCATGACAAGGTTATTGTTCCATAATCGGATCACCGTATTGCGCCATCCTATTTTTTCAACAGTACCGCTCAAACCATCACCAATTTGGATATAATCATCTTTTTCAATAAAACCATCCGAAACAATTGTGAGACCGGAAAAATAATTGGAAAGCGTTGGCTGAAGAGCCAGGCCGACTGCCAAGCCGCCAATGCCAAAACTGGCGATCAAGGGGCTTACCGCCAAGCCAAAAACCTGAAAAGCAAAAATCAATGCCATAAAATAAATCATGGCATTTACTATCTTGCGCAAAGTAATCAAAAAAGCGCCGCGTTTTTTAGTCGTTTTATAACGATGCTCAACCCAGCCAAGAAGAGTGTTACTCAGACCGATAGCCAGCATCACTAAAAGTAAAATAGCCATTAATTTTACAACAATCAAAAGCATATCATGATACGACGACAAAAAAGTGACTTGCAATAGCGCGAAATAAAAACCGCCGATAATGATTCCCCAATAAAAAGGACGCTCAATTACAGCAATCAGTTGATCGTCCATCTTGGTTTTAGTCTTGGCTGTGAGATGAGAAAGAACGGCTTGAAATATAAAAAGAATGAACCGGGCTCCGGCCAACGTAATCAACAGAGTGAGAAGAAAATTAAACGTATTCTGATACTGATCGTAAAAAGTCAAAAAGACGTCCATAACCTTTATATTTTAATGACAAAGTAAGTACTTTTAGGGTAACATAATGACAGTGTCGAAACAACGGAATGAAAGAGTGATGCCATCTTAAAAAACGCATTAGCCCATGAGCCAAATGAATAAACTTGAAATCCGTCGGCAGATCATCCACATATTATACGGACCACTCCTTGTGATGTTGTACGAAAAGGCTTTTTTGAATGAAAAAATATTATTGGGGCTCATTCTCATCGGAGCGGGAACTTCCTACATGATCAAACGGAAACAATTGAATGTTGTGGCACGCGTTCTTTCGTTTTTTGAACGTGATCATCATATGGAAAATTTTCCGGGACGCGGGATTTTATTTTTTACCATCGGCGCTTTTTTATCGTTGATTCTTTTTGATAAATCCATCGCTTACGCCAGTATTTTGATGTTGAGTGCGGGGGACGCGATTAGCAATTTAACGGGACGTCATTTTGGACGCATAAAAACACGGCTAAACCCCAAAAAATACATTGAAGGAACGATTCTGGGTATTTTATTTTCCATCCCCATCGCATACTATTTTGTTTCCAATATCATCGCGGCATCTGTAGCGTCCTCTATCGCGATGTTTCTGGAGATTCCGAACATTCGGTTATTTGGGTTTGAAATCGACGACAATTTAATCATTCCATTGGCCGCCGGATTCACATTAAGTTTATTCACGTAAAAAAAATGAACAATCAAACCTTTGGAAAGAGAGGGGAAGAAGTCGCCAGAGAATTTCTGAAAAAGAAGGAGTACGAAATATTGGCAACTAATTTTCAAAAACAGTCCGGCGAAATCGACATCATCGCTAAAAAGAATGGAGAATATGTTTTTGTGGAAGTAAAAACAAGACAGGGGCTGAATTACGGATATCCCGAAGAAGCCGTGACTCCGGAAAAAATCAACCGCATAATAGAAACAGGCCTTCAGTGGCTGGAGGAGAATGATATTGAAACAGAAAATTACCGCATTGATGTGATCGCGATTGAAACCAATAACGGAAAATCCAAAATCACTCATTTGGAAAATGTAAGCATAGATTAAATCCCTACTTTTTGTAGACATGAAATCAAAACAAAAAAATAAAATGGTCTTCGGTCTCAGCCTCATTCTGGCAGGAGCTGTTTATGTGTGGTTCTTTCCGCTAAACAAAGGAACTTTTGAACTGAATACCGACCTGGAAGGATACCGCGTGCTGATGGATGGGGAAGAATTGCTGTGTACGTATGATCCATGCAACACACGGCTAAAAACAGGGGAGCATTTATTGCTTATTCAGAAAGAGGGATATACAACCATCTCCGAAAACATTTGGATAGACCGGGGAAAAGTAACCCAAGTGAAGCCACCACTCAAACGGATCTACATCCTAAAAAAAAGTGAAACAACGCCTCAGGACAATAAAAAACCGTCACGGGCTATTCCGGACGCATTTGGAAAAAAGGCACTTGCTTACGTCTGGAACGAAGCGCAGACACGCTTGATTTTTCTGGATAAAACGGATGAACGGATAAAAATAGGGAACGAACAGAAAGTGAAACCCATCGCACTACTAAAAAACATAACCCCCCCACTCCATTTTTACTGGTCATCGAATGAAAAATGGCTCCTCGCTCAAAAAAACAATGAACTTTATTTCATTGATATAATAAAGAGTACACGACATAAAAAAATCCTCGACTTTGAACCCCAAAACATCACCTGGGGACCGGGAGAAATGTTGATGTTGAATAAGGGAAATGAACTGTTCCATGTCGGCTTCGAAAACCAAACCGTGGAACCGGCAAATATGGAAATAAACCTCTCACAAAGCGTATGGAGCGACGATGAGACATTGCTTTATTTTGTATCCTCACCGGAAAAAACAAAGACCGAAATAAAGACATACAACCCCGGAACCAACACCATGATCACCCTAACGGTTAAATTTGATTTAGTGGTTAGCCGAATAGAATTCGATAAAACAAATAAAACCGCCTATTTCAAAACGGATGATAACGAATGGTATGAATTGAAGTTATAGAAAAAACAACCATCAAACCGGATGCAGGAAAAGGGGAAACGATATCTGGGAAACACACTAACGTTTAGCCCACTGTGGAGCACGACGCGCACGTTTAAGACCGAATTTCTTACGTTCTTTAATGCGTGAATCACGAGTGATCAAACCCGCTTTTTTAAGAACGGCGCGTAAAGCGGGATCATATTCAAGGAGCGCCTTGGCAACTCCATGACGAACCGCATCGGACTGAGCACTAATACCACCTCCAATCACAAAAACGGTAATATCGAATGTTTTTTGTAGACTGGTTAATTTTAGAGGAGAAAGGATGTTTCCGATCAAAGTTCCGAAAAAATACTCATCCATCGTATGCCCATTAACATTAAAATCCCCCTTTCCGCCTTCGTACAAACGCACATTGGCTATCGCGGTTTTACGTTTGCCATTCGCGTAATAATAACGACCATCACGCTTAGGGAAAATTAACTGAGCTTCTTTTTCAACGATGTCTTCTTTAGTAACAGGCATATTAAAATTTAAAAGTTAAGGATAGTAGGATTTTGACCGGCATGAGGGTGCTCGGAACCCGGATAGATCATCAATCTTTCCAGGAAATGTTTTCTTAAACGGTTTTTAGGCAACATTCCGGAAACTGCCTCTTCAATAACACGCTTTGGGTTCTTTTCGCGAACCTCCTTGAAGGGTTTTCGGCGAAGATGCCCCAAATAACCCGTATGATGAATATATTCTTTTTTCTCTTCCTTTCCTCCGGTCAACTGGACTTTATTGGCGTTAATAACAACGACATAATCCCCCATGTCCATATGAGGTGTAAAAATAGGCTTGTTCTTGCCACGAATAATATTAGCAATCTCGGTAGCAATACGGCCAAGTGTTTTACCTTCCGCGTCGACCAGATACCATTTTTTATCGGCCTTCACTTCGACCTTCGGTATAAAAGTTTTAAATGACATAGAATCGAATGAGTTATATTAATTCAATTTGCATGATTCGAGCGGAATCACCAGCGCGAAACCCTTTGTGAGTCAGACGTAAAAACCCGGAATTGCGATCTTTATAGCGTTCTAACAATTCCTGAGTGACTTTTTTAGTCGCGTTTTCATCAAGAAAAAATTGATTCAGCTCACGAATGGCGGTAGAAAGCTCTTTTTTCTTGGCAAAAGTAATCATCTTTTCAACAAGAGGACGAACAAGCTTTGCCTTAGCCTCGGTTGTTTTTACTTTTTCATAAAGAATCACTGAAGTGGCCAAGTTTCTTAACATAGCATTCAGGTGATTAGCCTTCCTATTGATACGTGTTGATTTAACTTGATGTCGCATAAGAAATAGTTAACTAAAAACCATAAAAAATTATAAACCTCCATCGTCGGAAAGCTTCAAGCCACGAGTGGCCAACGCTTCTTCAACTTCGGTCATCGCCTTTTTACCGAAACCACGAAAATTACCCATTTGCCCCTCGGAACATTTAACCAATTGTTCAATAGAACCGATACCGGCATTGATAAGCGCATTCAACGTGCGTGGTGAAAAATTCAGGATTTCAATAGGGGTATAGGTTTCTTTTTTGGACTCTTCCTGCTCCTCATCACGTTCTTTTTCTTTCACGGTCTGAAAATCACTACGGAAATCAGGTTCGATTTCTTCATTTTCGATCAGAAAAAGATCAAAATAAGATTTCAAAATACTCGAACTGAATTTCAAAGCATCTTCAGGGGTGATAGAGCCATTGGTCTCGATTTCGACAGTTAATTTATCCAAATCCGTTCTCTGCCCGACACGCGTGCTGGTAACATCATAACGAACCTTAAGGATGGGAGTAAAAATACCATCAACCAAAATCAAACCGATGTCTTTTTCTTTTTTCTTGCGAAGAACAACCGGTTGGTAACCGACGCCTTTTTCAGCAATGAGTTCCATCTCGAGTTTGGTTCCTTTTTTGGTAATTGTAGTAATGCGCAAATCAGGATTCAAAATTGCAATATCACTCGAATGCTCAATGTCCTTCGCAAAAACATCCCCTTCTTTTTTAACGGATAGCTTCATTACTTCCGTTTCTTTGGAATATTTTTTGATCTGAAGTGTTTTTAAGGTCAAAATAATATCAAGAACACTATCCTGCACACCGGTAATGGGACAATATTCATGTGAAACACCTTCGATCTTAACGGCGGTTACAGCAGCGCCCGGTAAAGAAGACAGGAGGACTCGCCTAAGGGCATTTCCCAATGTCATTCCATAGCCGGCCGGTAACGGACTGATACTAAAAACAGCATGATTGTCCTTGGTGGACTCAACGGCTATTTTGGGTAAACCTATTTCTTCTTGGATGATATGCATAAATATAAAAAGTTAAATTATCGAGAATAAAATTCGACAATTAGCTGACTATCAATACTTTTTTCAAGGTCATCTTTCTCGGGATAAGAAAGAACTTCTATAATTCCCTTTTTCAAATCAACATTGAGCCATTTGGGGGAAAAATCTTTCAATCCGGCCAGCTCATGATACAAAGGGCTTTCTTTCAGGCGGGGAACAATTTCAATCTTGTCGCCGGGACGAACGGAAATGGAAGGAATATCAATACGATGGCCGTTCAGAAGGAGGTGGCGATGAGTGACCATTTGTCTGGATTGCATACGCGTTACCGCAAATTGCGAAACATAAACCACATTATCCAACCTCAATTCAAGAAGCCTCAAAAGATTTTGACCGGTTTCACCGGGTTGCTTGGAAGCTTTCTCAAAATAATTGGCAAACTGGTGCTCAGAGACTCCGAATACAATCTTGGCCTTCTGTTTTTCCTTCAATTGAACCCCGTATTCACTCACTTTCCCAAAGCGTGCCTTGGGACCGTGAACACCCGGTTTAAAATTACGACGGGATAAAATTTTGGCATATTTTTCAGCGCCAAACAAATTAGCCCCCATTCTTCGGCATAACTTTGCTTTTGGACCAGTATAACGCATAACAGATGTGAAATTTAAAATTTAAGATTACTTTGGGTGCACCGCACCGGATTGTGATACTATGGCACGAGCACAGCTGCGCCAAATGACCGCATAACTGTGTATTGATGGACTAAACACGTCGGGCTTTTTTCTTGCGACAACCGTTATGAGGTGCTGGTGTAAGATCGAAGATGGCTTCTAAATCAAGCCCGGCAATTTGAAAACCACGGATGGCCTGTTCCCGACCGGATCCAACCCCATTAACAAACACTTTCACCTTTTCAACATTATAAGGCTGAACTTTTTCAATTACTTTTTCAGCAGTTACCGTAGCGGCATAAGGCGTCGCCTTACGAGACCCCTTAAAACCACAAGCCCCGGCACTGGACCAAGCCAATACATCCCCATTAGGGTCACTGACAGTGATCAGCGTATTGTTGTAAGAAGCCGTAATGTGAACATTGGCATGAGAAACGGTTCTGCGAACCTTTTTCACTGATTTTGTAGTCGTTTTCGCCATAAATAATGAATGGATTAATGAGAAGATTAAGTTTTAGTAGCCTTGATTTTACCGCTACCCATAGTAACGCGTCGACCTCGTTTTGTGCGGGCATTGGTCTTGGTGCGTTGACCGCGAACCGGCAAATGACGCCTGTGACGAAACCCACGATACGAACCGATTTCCTGCAAACGCTTGATATTACCGGTAACCTCACGTTTTAAATCCCCCTCAATGGCAAATTTAGAAACAGCATCACGAATTTTTTGCTCATCCGCCTCGGACAACGCTTCAACTTTCTTATCAAGATCGATCTTCAAATCAGTTAAGAGTGCGCGGCTAAGCTGACGTCCGATACCGTATATACCGGTCAAAGCCACTTCAATACGTTTACCCTTTGCCAAATTGATTCCTGCTATTCTCATTTAAATTGTAATTTAAAATTAAAATTAACCCTGCCTCTGCTTATGCCTAGCGGAAACGGGACAAATAACACGAAGGACTTTTCCCTTTTTACTCCCTCGCTTAATAACACGACATTTATCACATATTTTTTTAACAGAAGCGCGTACTTTCATAATAAAAATGATGAATTAATTATCCTTCAACCGACTCATCCTCTGAAACGAAACCGGTGTCTAAATTGGAATCGGAAGATTCAAAATCGCTTGCTTTTTTATTTTTATGCCGATAAGTAATTCGCCCTTTAGTAAGGTCGTAGGGGGTCATTTCAACCGTCACTATATCTCCGGGCAAGATACGAATGTAATTCATTCTGACCTTACCGGAAACATGAGCGATGATGGTGTGTCCTTTGTAATTTTCACCAATCAATTCGACACGAAAAGTGGCGTTAGAAAGGGATTCAATGACTTTTCCTTCGACTTCAATAACTTGTTTCGCCATAATTCAAAATAACAAAAGCGGTAAGAGTTTACATGAATGCACTAGGCAAGGCAAGAGATTTTTTTATTTATTTTTATTGGACTGAAATCAGAGGTAAAAAAGGCATAAAAATGGAATAAGCCATGCTTATTTTAGACAAGAATTTCGGAACCGTTTTTGGTGACTAGAATGGTATGCTCAAAATGAGCGGAGGGGGTTCCGTCAGCGGAAACGACTGTCCATCCATCTTCAAGGGTTTCCACGTCACCATTTCCCATGGTGGAGATAGGCTCAACAGCAAGTACCATTCCCGCCTGAAGCATAGGACCCGTCCCCTTACGCCCCGCGTTAAGAATTTCCGGCGGTTCGTGTAAATCACGACCTACTCCATGGCCGGTGCATTCAACAACAGGGCTATAACCCTGATCTTCGATGGTTTTTTGAATAACGGCGGAAATATCTCCCACATGAGCACCATGACGAATGACCTTAACTGCATTATCGAGAGCTTTTTTGGTAATTTTGACAAAATGTCTAACTTCAGGAAGTGGATCACCCACCAAAAAAGTTCGACAAGCATCCGTATGAAACCCGTCGTAATAAACCCCGCAATCCACACCCACAATATCTCCATCTGCCAAAATACAATTCGCGGAAGGGATCCCATGAACCACTTCTTCGTTCACAGAAGCGCAAATCGAAGCCGGAAAGCCATTGTACCCTTTAAACCCGGGAATAGCCCCTTTGCTCACAATAAGGGATTCGACCAACTGATCAAGCTCTAAGGTGCTCACCCCCGGATGAATGGCGGCTTCAACAGCCTGAAGTGCCTGCTGAAGAATGAGTGCCGCATGACGCATTTTCCGCAAATCGGCTTCTGTTTTAATGGGAATGATAGAATGCATGATTGTGGTTTCAAAAAAATTCAAAACTAAGTGAAAAGATAGGCCGCTTTTTCAATCATCTCCTCGGTAACATCGGGAATAATCTGTTCTCCATCCACTTTGATCAAACGGTCGATATCATAAAAATGCTGAATAACGGGTTTGGTTTCATTTTCATAATGAGACAATCGTTGTTTAACGCTTTCAAGATCACTATCGTCCTGACGGATGACAAGCGGAGTCTGATCATCGGCACAAACATCCTGCTTGTAAAAACCGGGGTAAATCGCCTTACAAGTAGGACAAATGCGTCGCTCTGTTAAACGTTTAATGGCGGTTTCCTGAGAAAGTTCAATGAGAAGCGCGAAAACATCCCGTTGATATTTTTTGAGCAACGCCTCTAGCTTTTCCGATTGGGTCTGAGTACGTGGAATGCCATCAAAAAGAACGGATTGATCCGGACTAATCCCCCGCAAAAAACTTTCCGCAATCTCAACAACCGTATCGTCATCCACCAAATGTCCCCCTTCCACAATTGTTTTTATTTTATTGCCCAATTCAGTACCGGATTCGATTATAGAACGCAACTGGGATCCCATGTCAAAAACATGGAGATGATACCGTTCAGCCAATAGCTTACCCTGAGTGCCTTTTCCTGAACCTTGGATCCCGAATAAAATAATATCCATAGTCTAAGAGTTGACAATTGACAATGAAGCACTGACCGGAAAGTCAAAATGTATTTTAATAAAGTTTATCGTAATCGTGCATAACAAGCTGAGAATCAATCTGACGAATCAACTGGAGGACAACACCAACAACGATGATGAGTCCGCTGCCACTGATGATGAGATCCCCTTGAGTGAGAGGCGTGTATTTCGCGAATAAAACAGGAATAATCGCCACAATGCCAAGAAATATACCTCCGAATAGATTCATATGAGCGGAAACCTTGGCAAGAAATTCCGATGTTTGACGCCCCGGTCGAACACCCGGAACAAACCCTCCTCGCTTTTGAATATTCTCGGCAATTTGATCAGGATTAAAAGTAACACTAACGTAAAAATAAGAAAAAGCGATGATCAGCAAAAAGTAAGTGACCAAATAGATATATCCGGGGTTGTTGGCATTAAAATGACGCAATAGAAAGTCGGCAACAGCCTGAAGCTTTCCGGAGGAAGAAGCCTGAAAAAATTGTGCCACAATGGAAGGAAAGGTAACCAAAGAGATCGCGAAGATGATCGGGATCATTCCCGCCTGATTCACCAGAATGGGAATCCCTGACCTTTCTCCTTTTCCTCCGCCAACAGCCCGTGTGGCATAAGTGATAGGAATATTGCGATGCCCTTCTGTTATAAGAACAACAAACACCAATAGGGCAAGTGTTAGAATGATGAAACCTACAAAATAACCCAACTGAGTGCTGTCCCCGGCCTGAGCTGTCCCCAACATACGCCCTAAAACAGTGGGCATGCCAGAAATAATGCTGGCAAAAATGATCAATGAAATACCATTACCAACCCCTTTTTCCGTAATCAATTCTCCTATCCACATCAATAAAAGTGTACCCGTGGTTATGATCAACATAATGGGTAAGATCACCATGGGGTCAGCAATATTGGGGATCAATTGACCATTCACACCGCGATTCAAAAGAACAATCATGCCATACGACTGCAAAAAAGCCAAAGGAATGGTCAGAATACGCGTGTATTGATTGATCTTTTTACGCCCCTCCATCCCTTCTTTGGAAAGGGCTTCTAATTTGGGCACAACAACCGTCATCAGCTGAATGATGATGGAAGCATTGATGTAAGGGGAAAGCCCCATAAGAACGATAGAAAAACTTTCCATACTACCTCCTGTCAACGCCGAGAAAACACCTAGCAAACTGTTTTGCTCAAACAAACGACCCAACATACTTGGATCCACACCCGGAACCGTAATATGAGCCGCCAAACGGAAGACAAAGAAAAGGAAAAGTGTGAACAGAATTTTTTTTCTAAGACTACGTGCCTGCCAGATCTGGTGAAAGTATTTGAACATAATAGAATGTGTCAGCGACTAATGTAAGAAAATCCTTGAGGCGAGTGAAAACGATACAATCCAAAATAAACTATAAAATCTTCCCCCCTGCCTGAATGATCTTTGCTTTTGCCACACGAGAAAAGGCATGAGCCTTAACCGATAGTTTTTTAGTGATTTGCCCATTGCCCAAGATTTTAATAGGAAGAGCTCGCTTAGAAATGATCTTTTTTTCGAGCAAAATTTCAGGATTGACCTCGTCACCATCATTGAACTTGTTTAAAGCAGACAAATTAACAACCTGATAAGTGACTTTATTAATATTTTTAAAACCACGTAATTTAGGCAAGCGCATGATCAAAGGGGTCTGTCCTCCTTCAAAACCACGACGAACGTTGCCACTTTTACGCTGACCCTGTCCTTTACAACCACGTCCACTAAAAGTACCATGCCCCGAAGCATTTCCGCGACCAAGACGTTTATTCTTTTTAATGGATCCTAAGGTTGGCTTTAACGAATGTAATTGCATAATGTCGTACAGAATTAGTGTCTAAATTAAAAATGATTATTCCTTTTCTTCCACAGCCGCCTCCTTCTTTTCAGCTACAACCTCCGAAGTCTCTGATTTCTTTTCAGCCGCCTCTTTCTTTTTATGCTGTTCAGAAGGGGTTTCCATGCCCAAGGGTGCCAAATGACCCGTCTTGGACGCGATCATGTGAGGTTTTAAAGGCCTTAAAGCCCTCAAGGCCTTCATGGAAGCCTGAGCAGTGACCAGTGTATTACGAGAACCAAGATCTTTAGAAAGCACGTTTTTAACACCGGCTAAATTCAATATTTTACGCAAAGCTCCCCCTGCAATAACACCCGTTCCCGGAGAAGCGGGCATGAGAAGAAGACGAGCGGATTTATATTTCATTTTCAGGCTATGGGGAATGGTCTCCCCGGAAGTGATGGGAACGTCAACGAGAGAACCTTTTGCCTGAGCAACCGCTTTTTTGATGGCATTGACCACCTCAGTCGCCTTACCGATGCCAACACCCACACGCCCTTTACGATCACCAATCGCAACAGTGGCACGAAAGCGCAAACGACGACCTCCTTTGACCACACGTGTTACACGGTCAATTTGGAGAACCTCCTCATCAAACTCCTTCTTTTCCTCTATTTTATCCTTTGCGTTTTTTAAATATTTTTTAGCCATACCAAAAATGAAAATTAGGAATTAGGAATTAAAACACGAGTCCGCCCTCTCTTGCCCCTTCGGCAAGAGCCTTAACACGACCATGATAAAGATACCCACCTCGATCAAAAACACATTTTGTAATGTTCTGAGCAATCGCTTTTTTGGCAAGTTCAGATCCTGTCTGCTTTGCCAGTTCAAGGGATTTAGCCTTTTTAAGCTTTAAACTGGAACTGGAAACAAGCACCCTACCGGCGACATCGTCAATCATCTGGGCATAGATATGCGTCAGGCTACGAAACACGCTCAAACGCGGGCAAACCGCACTGCCTTTAACACGAGTACGAATTCTTCTGTGTCGTCTTTCACGTTGTTGGACTTTTTTAGTAGACATAAATACTTCTTAAAATGAGTAAACTTGCGATATAAAATAATGAATTTAAAATTATTCCTTGGCACCGGCAGTCTTACCGGATTTGCGAACAACGTGTTCACCAACATAACGAATGCCTTTTCCTTTATAGGGTTCCGGTGGACGGAACGAACGAATATCGGAAGCCACCTGACCCACAACCTGTTTGTCGATCCCGCAAATAACAACTGTATTTTTTTGCTCCTTATCCATCTCTATGGTAATTCCCTCCGGAACAACGTAGTCGATAGGGTGAGAAAAACCAAGACTAAGAGTAATTTTTTTCCCGGAAATCTGCGCGCGATAACCCACACCAATAATCTCCAATCGCTTCTCAAACCCATTAAAAACCCCGATAATCATATTGTTCACAAGAGAACGGATCAGACCATGGTAACTACGTTCCTGAGCACCATCCCCCTTGCGTTTGATGAGGACTAAATTGTCTTCGTGAATAATCTGAATAGACAAAGGCAATGACGCTTGAAGTTGCCCTTTAGGCCCCTTCACGTGAATCATGCTGTCCGCGACAGAAACTTCAACCCCGGTGGGCACGATGATTGGCATTTTTCCTATTTTAGACATTCTGTGAGTAAGAAATTAGAAATTAGAATTTTAGACGATTTAGAATTTTAATTGAGTGATTTATGAGAAACTACCACACCTGACAAAGGTATTCCCCTCCCAAACCATCGCGTCGCGCCTGATTGGCACTCATAACCCCCTTAGAAGTGGATAAAACAGCAATACCATAACCATTATAAACAGATTTGATCGCATCACTTTTAATGTAAATACGTTGCCCTGGTTTGCTGACACGTTTGAGATTGAATTCTTTCAATTCACGATTGAGCAACACTTCTATCTCGTCGAAAGATCCGCTTTTAACGACCTTGAAATCCACAATGAATTTATATTGCTTTAAAACACTCAAAATCGCGATTTTTGCTTTAGAGTAAGGCACCACTGTTTTTTCTTGATTGGCACTAAACGCATTGCGCATTCTAGTAAGCAAATCAGCGATTGGATCGGTCACCATAACAATTGAAATTTAGAATTAAAATTAAGAAAGCTTTCTGAGAATTACCAACTTGATTTTTTAATACCCATAACCTCACCTCGAGATGCCAATTCACGGAAAATAATTCTTGAGACACCGAAGTAACGGAGGAAGCCACGCGGTCTACCTGTGACCTTGCAACGATTTTTTAAACGGGTGGGACTGGAATTAGGAGACATTTTATCCAAGGTGGCATAATCCCCTTTTTCTTTAAGTTCTTTTCGTTTTTGCGCATATTTCAGAATCATCTTCTTTCTATTTTCATCCTTGATAATGAGTGCTTTTCGGGCCATGTTTGTAATTTAAAAATTAAAGTTCTTTTTTAAAAGGAAAGCCCATTGCCCTAAAAAGAGCAATGCCCTGTTCGTTATTATGAGCGGTAGTGGCAACCGTTACCTGAAGACCATGCACATGAGAAACATCATCAGGATTGACCTCCGGAAAAACAATAGCCTCCTTAAAACCGACAGAATAATTCCCCTTGCCGTCAAATGATTTTATACTCAAGCCACGGAAATCACGTATGCGAGGGAAAACAATATTGACCAAACGGTCCAAAAAATCATACATCTTCTCACCACGAAGGGTTACCGTAACCCCTACAGGCATACCGGCACGGAGCTTAAAGTTAGAAATGGCCAATCTGGATTTGGTGACAACGGGCTTTTGACCGGTAATCAACGCGACATTGTTGGTAACATCCGAAAAATCTTTAGTATTTTTAGTCAAAGAACCGATACCGACATTCACCTTAACAAAAAGGAGACGGGGAACGGCCATAATATTTTTTAGCCCCAATTCTTTCATCAGTGCGGGAGAAATCTCTGATTTCATTCGTGCTTTTAGAGACATGGATTAAAAAAATTAAAAAAATTAAGATTTCTTTTTATCAACCTTAGAAACAGTCTGTTCGACCGATTCATTACACTTTTTGCAAACGCGATATTTTTTACCCTCTTTAGGGAGTGCGTACCCCACTCGAACGGCCTTATTGCAACCGGGGCAAAGTAATTTCACATTTGAAACATTCAACGGAGCTTCGTATTTTACTCGTTCACCGGGACGATTGGCCGTTTTACGAATGTGACGGGTTCGAATATTTATTTTTTCAACCGTGACACGATCCGTTTTTTTGAACACGCGCATTACTGTGCCGGTTTTACCCTTGTATTTACCTGCTATGACTAAGATTTTGTCGCCAGCCTTGATTTTCATAATTTTTAAATTAAGGAATTACGTCCTTAGAGGGAAAGTTAATAAGTATTAAAGCACTTCAGGCGCCAGAGAAATAATTTTCTGATACCCTTTAGTGCGAAGCTCTCTGGCGACGGGGCCAAAAACACGAGTCCCCTTGGGCTGACCATCATTACCGATGATCACAACGGCATTTTCATCAAAACGGATGTAGGAACCATCAGGACGACGAATGGCTTTTTTAAGGCGAACAATAACAGCACGTTGAATGGTGTGGTTTTTGACAACACCCTTCACGGAAGCGCTTTTAACAGCAACGACAATGACATCTCCGATACCACCATAGCGACGCTTTGATCCTCCTAGGACCTTAATGCACATCACTTTCTTTGCACCCGTGTTGTCCGCTACATTGAGCAGAGTTAAATGTTGAATCATTTCCTGATATTTAATGCATTAAAGATTAATTGGCAACGACTTTCCATCGTTTTAATTTACTGGTAGGTTTTGTCTCTTCAATAGTAACGGTATCTCCGATATTGAATTTTGAACTATCATCACAGTCGACGTAAAATTTCTTAGAAACACGATAACGCTTCTTGTATTTGGGATGAAGCTTGTACGTATGAACGGCAACAACCAACGTTTTCTGCATCTTATTACTGGTGATAAGACCGGTCTTAGTGCGCATGAGAATTAAAATTAGGTTCTAAACGGATTAAAAATTAACGAATTTCGCCGGCGTTTTTAATCATCTCCTCTATTTCCATCTCTTTGGTGAGAGTCTTAAGACGGGCAACATAACGCTTGTGTTTTTTAGCCAAGCTAACATCACTTTGATGTTTCGTGCGAAGGCCAATGCGAATTTTTATCCCTTCCTGCTGAGCTGCTGCTGATTCATGCAGCAGTTCTTTATGAGTCAATGATCGGATTTCTTGAGTAGATAACATAATGAATAAGAAAATTAATGAGAACGCATGACAAACTTGGTTTTGATAGGAAGCTTGCTGGTTGCCAAACGGAGTGCCTCTCTGGCAAGATCTTCTGTGACACCATCCATTTCGAAGAGAATACGACCGGGCTTCACACGGAAAACATAAAATTCAACAGACCCCTTTCCGGATCCCATCGGAACCTCGGAAGCTTTACGAGTGATAGGCGTGTGAGGAAATATGCGAATCCATATTTTCCCGCCACGTTTCACGTAACGCGTCATGGCACGACGAGCCGCTTCAATTTGACGAGATGTCAACTCACCAACGGCCTGAGCCTTTAGACCATAAGATCCGAAATTGATGCGATCTCCCACATGAGATTTACCGCCCCAGTTTCCACGGATGCGATGAGTCTTCCTAAATTTTTGCTTTTTTGGCTGTAGCATAATAATGACTTAAACACCTAAACAAATTAAATAAATTATTTTTCTTGAGGCAAAGAAGTGATAGCGAGCTTATTTTTAAACACGAGCCCCTTATAAACCCAAACCTTAACCCCGATAATACCGTAAGTCGTGCCGGCCCTTAACGCGGCGTAATCGATATCCGCACGCAAGGTATGAAGAGGAATATTGCCTTCTTTGAAATATTCACGACGAGCGATTTCCACTCCATTGAGACGACCGGCAATTTGAATTTTAATTCCTTTTGCGCCTGCCTCCATTGCCTTCTGCACAGCCATTTTAACGGCACGTCGGTAAGCGACACGACGTTCGATTTGACTGGTGACCAATTCACCGATCAATCGGGCACTCAAATCCGGATTCTGAACCTCCAGAACATTGACATCAAAGTTCTGATCAAATTTACGATTCAAAACATCTCTCAAGTCTTGGACTCCAACCCCCTGACGACCGATGATCAAACCTGGTTTTCCGGAATAAATATTGAGAATGACTTTATTGTGAGAACGCTCAATTTCAATTTTGACGACAGAAGAAGTCTTTAATTTTTGATTCAAAAATTCTCTGATCTTAATGTCATCATGAAACAATTTCATGTATTTCTTACCTGACGCAAACCACTTGGAATTCCAGGTATCTATAATGCCGATGCGTAGTATTCTTGGATGAACTTTTTGTCCCATAATATAGTGAGTGAGAAATCCTATCCAGAGGAAGAAAGGACGAGGATTTCTTATGAATTAACAAATAAAATAAAACTTATTTTGCTGATTTAGTGGAGGCTTTTTTAACGGGAGCTTTAACAGATTTTTTAACGGCAGTTGATTTAGATGCCTTCTTGGTGGCTGTCGTATCAGAAGTTGACGTTTCAGAATCCGGGGATTGTGGAGCCATCTCTTCCGAAACCTTTCCTTTCTTTTTAGAGGTGTTGGAAACCGGTTTCTGAGGAACATTGCCATCTGTAGTGCCAACCTCTACCGTAATATGACAAGTGCGTTTGAGAATGGGGTGTGTACGCCCCCTGGAGATAGGAACACCGCGTTTTAGAGTAGGCCCTTTAGTGACCAATATTCTGGTGATAAAAAGACTATCAATAGATTGTTTAAAATTATTCACAGCGTTCGCGGCAGCCGACTGAACAACTTTATAAAGGACATCGGCGCCTTTTTTTGGCATAAATTTCAAAATATCCAAGGCGTCTTTTACTTTTTTTCCACGAACCATTCCGGCTACCAAATTAGCCTTTTTAGGAGAGATCCGACTGCGTCTTAGGATAGCTTTCACGTGATTGAGCTTAAAATGATAAAATGGATAAATAGGTACAAGCGGAGGGAAATTGGTTACTTAGACTGTTCTTTGGCTATTTTTCCGCCATGTGATTTAAACTTGCGAGTGGGGGAGAATTCACCCAGTTTATGGCCAACCATATTTTCGGTAACAAAAACGGAAATATGAGTTTTGCCATTATGGACACCGAAGGTATGGCCAACAAATTCAGGAGAAACGGTGGAACGACGAGACCAGGTGCGGATCACTTTCTTTTGTCCGGATGCTTCCATCTGTTGAACCTTCTTGATCAAATCAGCGTTGATGTAAATGCCTTTTTTTAAACTTCGACTCATTGGGAGAATGGATTAAATAATTTTTAATTCTAAATTGTAGAACTTAGAACCCAAAACTTGAATTTATAAATTAGAAATTAACGTTTTTTCTTGTGTCGCCCTTTAATAATAAGGTGATCGCTATGTCTATGGCGACGGGTAGAAACACCCAGAGCAGGTTTACCCCATGGGGTTTTAGGATATTTAAGACCGATAGAATTGTGCCCCTCTCCTCCTCCGTGGGGATGATCAACAGCGTTCATCGACTTTCCAAGCACTTGAGGACGTTTACCCATCCAGCGAACACGACCGGCTTTACCGATCTTAATATTGCTGTAATCAATATTACTCACCACACCAATCGTGGCATAACATTCCTTCGAAACATATCGTACGGAACCGGAAGGCAATGTGACCTGTGCCATTTCTCCTTCCAACGCGGCGATTTTTCCGGAAGATCCAGCACTACGAATGGCTTGAGCTCCACGACCCGATTTTAATTCCAAATCATGAATGTTGAATCCAACCGGAATGGATTTGAGCTGCATACGATTCCCTGTCTTCACTTTTGCCTTAACGCTACAAACGATACGATCCCCCACTTTAAGGGTATGAGGAGCGATGATATAACGTTTTTCGCCATCCGCGTAAAACAATAGAGCAATGTAAGCGGTACGATTGGGATCGTATTCAATGGTTTTTACCACAGCGGGGATATCGAGCTTATCAAAACGTTTGGCATCTACAATACGATAGTTTCGTTTTGCGCCACCTCCACGGTGTCGAACGGTAATACGCCCTTGATTGTTGCGACCTGATTTCTGCTTGCGCGGAGCGATCAGACTCTTCTCTGGTTTTGTTGCCGTAATAAACTCAAAGGTATCGACACTCATTCCGCGACGACCCGGTGTTGTTGGCTTGTATTTACGTACTGGCATAAGTTTGGTAATTGATAATGGGTGAATGGCAATTTGTCTGGATGACCTACGAGTGAAAAATCACAAATTGCGGTAAAATTATTTTTTAGAAAATTTATTAAAATCAATAAGTTGTTTGGCATCGATTGTTACGACTGCCTTTCTGCGTGCGGGACGTTTGGTGATAGAACGACCACGACCCACCACACGGACTTTTTTTAGAACCAGGATAAAGTTCACCGCTTTGACGGCTACCCCGTACATTTTTTCAACCGCTTTCCTCACTTCAATTTTATTCGCGTTGAGATGAACAAAAAAAGTGTATTTATGAGCCGCTTGCTGAGAAGTGGTTTTTTCGGTAACGACCGGTGATAATAAAACGTGAGAGTAGTCCATAATTTAGATTAACGATTAAGAAAAATCGGTATATCGTTTAATTTAAAAAAAGTTCCTCAGCCTTTTTAAGAGCGGGCTCAAGGAACATTATTTTTTCGTATTTGAGAAGGTCAAAAATATTAAGATAATTGACAAGAATGGTTTTAACATTAGGCAGATTATTGGCGGATTTTTCCAAATTAGAATCTTTTTCGGAAAGCACTACCAGCAAGGAGCGTTCAACAGGCAACTTGCCAACCATATCCATAAAAACTTTTGTTTTGGGAGTTTTCACTTCAAAGGAATCCAAAACAAACACGCTTCCCTCGGTGGCTTTTTGAGAAAGGCTGGAAAAAAGAGCCAAACGACGTGCTTTTTTAGGAAGGTTTTTAGAATAATTTGCTTCGCCGATGGGTCCGAAAACAATTCCACCACCACGCCAGATCGGGTTACGGCTGGAACCGAAACGCGCGCGACCGGTGCCTTTTTGACGCCAGGGTTTTTTACCACCCCCGCGAACTTCTCCGCGCGTTTTGGTACAAGCATTTGACTGGCGGGCGTTAGCCTGCTGACGCAAAACAGCCAAACGAATAAGTTCCTCATGTACGGGGACTTGAAACATGGAATCACTGACATCGACAGTGCCTTTTTTTGCGCCGGATTGTTCGTAAAGGTCTAATTTCATAGCAATGTGAGCTTTTAAATCTTTATAATTTAACGATTGTAGAGATAAACGTAAGAGTTGTTAGCCCCCGGAATAGGGCCTTTGACAGCAATGAGATTTTTTTCGGAAATCAAATTCATAATAGGAACATCTTTTAAAGTAACCCTTTGCACACCCATATGACCTGGTAGTTTTGTCCCCTTCTTAACGCGACCCGGCTTGGCACAAGTACCAATGGAACCAGGTTCACGATGATGGTGAGAACCATGACTGGCGGGGCCACCATGGAAACCATGACGTTTCATTACCCCCTGGTAACCCTTACCCTTGGAAACTCCAACCACATTGACTGTCTCGACCTCTTTTAGAAAGGAAAGATCCACGGTTTGACCGATTTGATAATCCTCCGGTTTTTCAACACGAAATTCTTTGAGTTGCTTGAATTTTTTGTTCTTTGAAGGATTTTTGTACGCATCAAACCCCAGGACTATCGCCGGATATCCACCCTTATCCTCAGTCTTTAGCTGAACCACAACATTGGGTTCACACTTGATAAAGGTAACGGGGATCACACGACCATCGTCTTGAATGATTTGACTCATTCCGAGTTTTTTGCCGATAATTCCACACATAAGCTTTAGTGGTTAAGGGAGGTCGGACTTTGGTTCCACAAGGGAGCCTTCCTCTCTAAAATAACATAATGCTCGACTATTTTACCGATTAAACAAGCGAAGTCAAGAAAAAAGTCGACTTTTATTAGACAAGTTGTCGAGAATCGATTATCTATCGGTCATCCCATTGGTTCAATCAGATCGTTCGCTCAACCCCCTCATCACCCGTCCGAGAGACCCGCCGGGCCAGTTCAGCCTGTTCTCAAAACGGCAGATGGGAAAACCGGGGTTTATTTAGTAGTCCACCGACCCATTCAAATCACGACCAAATAAAATTATGTTATACTCCTCTGTGCACTGCCTGCCCGTTCCGTTCAGGCGGGTAGCACTGAATATATGAAAGCTTTAATTTTCGACATGGACGGCGTACTGATCGACAGCGAAATCTACTGGCAACAGGAGGAATTCAACATGATCAAAAAACTCGTACCCAATTGGCAACGCAAAGACCAAGCGAAAATTGTGGGCTTGAGTGTAGAAACGATGTACCATTTGCTCCATGATGAATACGGACTGCCGATGACGTGGGAAGAATTTTTAAAAGCGATTGATAAGGTGGCGCTAATGATTTTTAAGGAACGAACGAATTTACTCACCGGCGCGAAAGAATTATTGAAAGATGTAAAAGGGAAGGTACCGATAGGCCTAAGTACCTCCGCCAGACGAAGTTGGATTGAGGTGGTATTTGAAAAATTTAACCTCGCTCCCTATTTTGATGTAACCGTAAGTTTTGAAGAAATTGAAGGAGAGGGCAAACCCGCACCCGATATCTATTTACACACGGCAAAAATCCTCGGCGTAAACGCCAAAGAATGTGTGGTGATCGAAGATTCAACAAATGGCGTGATGTCCGCCAAGGCCGCCGGCATGTTTTGTGTGGGCTTACGAAACGGCTTTAACGACGAAGCCGACCTTTCCGGAGCGGATGTAGAAGCGAAGGGATTAAAAGAATTGGATTGGAAGAAATTAAAAAGCTTCCTCCAATAAGTCTTCATATTTTGGATTTAGAAAAGTGTACTTCCAATCTTCAGGCATGTTGTGTTTTTGAATCTGGTATTCAAGATATTTGAAGTGAGTCATAAAATCATGTTCATTGCGAATGGTATGATCGTGAAATGATTTATGCCATCGGAATTGGGGAAAAGGGTGAGAATGGGGATATTTTTGAAGAAATTGGGTTCGATATTTTTTTAATATTCCACGGAATTGAAGGCACGGATAATTATCCGCGCCTTCAATGTAACCCATATTAATGAGCCTTGGAACAATTGAGCGTGCGTAGCAAAGATGCCGCTTCGGGTCTTGCGGGTCCCGAAGTCAGACTTTGCGAAGCCAAGCAAAATTGAAGAAAGGCGAATACAAATATTTTGGAAAGACCGAAAACCTTTTTTAAAGGTTTTCGGATAAATTACATCATCTTTATCTCAATATCCACACCGGCAGGCAAAGCAAGACAGGTGAGCGCTTCGATAGTGGCAGGTGTTGTTTCACGCAGGTCAATCAGACGTTTGTGAATGCGCATTTCGAACTGTTCGCGGGAATCTTTAGAAACGAAAGTGGATTTATTAACCGTAAATTTTTTAATCTTGGTGGGCAATGGAATAGGACCGGCAATAATAGCCCCTGTACGCTCGGATGTTTCGATGATAACTTTTACCGCTTTATCAATGATGGTGTGATCAAACGATTTTAACGTAATACGGATACGTTGCTCTTTTTGATCATCTTTCTTTTTAGCCATGGTGCAATGATTTTAAATGACGTGCCCCGCAAAACTTGGGGGTATGGGTCAGAAATAAACTTTATTTCCTCCCCTTCTTCGCCAAGGCTTCGAAGGGGAGGATAAAAATCTATTTTTTAATCTTGGTGACAACACCGGCTCCTACAGTACGACCTCCTTCGCGGATAGCGAAACGGGTTCCCAGATCAAGAGCGATTGGTTTACCAAGGGCAATATCCAATTTAATGTTGTCTCCGGGCATAACCATTTCGACACCTTCCGGCAAAATCACTTCACCGGTAACATCGGTTGTGCGAATGTAGAATTGAGGTTTGTAACCCTTAAAGAAAGGAGTGTGACGACCACCTTCTTCTTTGGATAGGATATAAACTTCGGCTTCGCATTCGGTATGAGGGGTAATACTGCCTGGTTTAGCCAATACCTGACCACGTTCTACGTCATCGCGTTCAATACCGCGCAAAAGCAAACCAACGTTATCCCCCGCCTGGCCTTGATCGAGAAGTTTACGGAACATTTCCACGCCGGTAACAACCACTTTACGAGTGTCGGTCAAACCAACAATTTCAACTTCTTCGTTGATTTTAACGATGCCCTGATCAATACGACCGGTAGCAACCGTACCACGTCCTTTGATAGAAAAAACATCCTCTACAGACATGAGGAAAGGTTTGTCCAAATCACGTTTTGGATCAGGGATGTATTCATCCAGCTTATTAAGAAGCTCAAGAATGGGTTCCGCATCGGGACCGGTTGGATTTTCGAGAGCTTTTAAAGCGGAACCGCGAACGATAGGAGTATCATCACCGGGGTATTCATATTTACTAAGAAGTTCACGAATTTCCATTTCAACAAGGTCAAGAAGTTCAGGATCATCCACCGTGTCGCATTTATTCATAAACACAACAATGTAAGGAACGTTTACCTGACGAGCCAACAAGATGTGTTCACGAGTCTGAGGCATGGGACCGTCAGCCGCAGAAACCACCAAGATCGCGCCATCCATCTGAGCGGCACCCGTAATCATGTTCTTAACGTAATCCGCATGTCCGGGACAATCCACGTGAGCGTAATGACGTTTTGAGGTTTCGTACTCCTGATGAGAAGTGGCGATAGTGATACCGCGTTCTCTTTCTTCCGGAGCGTTATCGATTTGGTCAAACGCGACCGCTTTATTAAGACCACCCATTTTAGCGGCGGCAACGGAAGTAATAGCGGCAGTCAATGTGGTTTTACCATGATCCACGTGACCAATAGTACCTACATTCACGTGAGGTTTACTGCGATCAAATGTTCCTTCAGCCATAATATTTTTAATTAAAAATTAAAGATTCAATATTCAACTCAGGACTCAAAATTGGAAAATTCAAGATTGATTTTGAATCTTAAATTTTGAATCTTGAATATTAAATAAATGAAAAGCACGAGGATTTTAACAAACGGACTCTTG
>PFOK01000125.1 GCA_002792495.1 Candidatus Peregrinibacteria bacterium CG_4_10_14_0_2_um_filter_43_11
AGTTCCTAAATTGCCTACGAATTCTCGACGATGTTCCGGGGCAGCATCCCCTAAGGCACTCAGTAAACGCCCTCTTGCGTCCATTAATCCATATTGATTAATAAAACCCACTACCAATTTTTCGTCTTTTTTTGAACGAACACCTCCCACATTTCTTAGATGAGCAGCTCTTCCATCCTTCCAAACATTAGGTGGCTCATATACATCACGCGGATATGTATCAGCAATAAAGTGGACCATGCCACTAGGATCAATAATATTTCCTCCATACAAGGTATCTACACCAACCACAGCATTAGCTAATTCACGATCAAAATATGATTCAAGTGGGCGAACTTCAGGCATTTGGAATTAAATTAGAATTTAAAAAAGGGGGTTATTATATAACACTTTTCTAAAATTACAAATTTTTTAATCAAAAAATTAGATTTTCCTCACCTGAACCGTGTCGACCAACTCTTTTCCCGCGAGGATGTCGGAAACAATGACTATGGTGCTTCCTTTTTTGAGTCGCTTCTGTTTTTTGAGTACACCAATGGCTTTTTGAATGCTGTCTTCGGGATTTGGGGAAAAGTCGATACGAAAAGAACGTAGCCCCCAGTATAAATGGAGCTTGCGGCAAACATGTGCTGTGGACGCAAAGGCGTAAAGGGGTGAATTTGGCCGTGTACGTGAAAGGAGTGATGCCATAAAACCACTACGAGTGAAGACAAGAATGGCATTCGCTTCGCTGTTATTGGCTAAAATCGCCGCACTGAGAACGATTTGTTGCTTGGGATTATTGCTGACTCTGGCACGAATGGTTTTGTCTTGTGATAAGTGCTTTTCAATACGTCGCGCGACTGTGTCCATGACTTCCAGTGCCTTAAAAGGGTAATTCCCGGCCGCGGTTTCTCCGGAAAGCATGATCGCATCGGTTTTTTCTTTGACCGCTTCCGCGATATCGGCAACTTCTGCGCGAGTGGGTGTAGGGTGGCTGATCATGGATTCGAGAAGGTGTGTGGCCACGATGACGGGTTTTCCTAGCTCACGGCATTTACGAACGATCATGTCTTGCAAAAGAGGAACTTCCTCGACGGGCAATTCCGCTCCTAAATCCCCACGAGCGACCATGGCACCGTCCGTAACCTCAAGGATGTCATCGATATGAGGAATGGAAGCAGCGCTTTCGATTTTCGCGATGACTTTGATGAAGGAATTCTTTTTCGTCAGATAATTTTTGAGCTTGTGAATCGCGCTGGATTTTTTGACAAAAGAAAGTGCGATAAAATCCACTCGTTCTTTGATGGCGAAGTCAATGTCTTCCCAATCTTTTTGAGTAATGGAAGGAAGATGCGCGCTTTTTCCGCGAATATTGAGATGACGACGGGAAGTGAGAACGCCATCATCAAGAGATCGACAAATGACATCTTTCTTCGTTATTTCGATGACTTTAAAGCTCAACATTCCCCCGTCCACAAGAATCGTATCCCCTACCGATACGTCGTCGATGAAGCCATCGTAACTGACCTCCACACAATTTTTTCCGTAATCCACCTCCTTGCGAATGGTAAAAGTGAATTGATCACCGGATTTTAAGTGAACCTCCTGTTTCAAGTCACCACTGCGTATTTCCGGGCCCTTAGTGTCCAACATGATGGCGATGGAATGTCCTTTTTTATTGAGTTTTTTAATTTTATCAATCGCCGCCCCGTGCCATTTATGATCACCATGCGACATGTTGAGCCGTGCCACATTCATGCCGCCTTTTGCCAACCTTTCGAGCTGATGAAGTTCACAAGTAACTGGACCGATAGTACAAACAATTTTGGTTTTTCTCATTATTAAAATATTACAAGATTACAAGATTACAAGATTACAAGATTACAAGATTACCCCGAAGGGGATCCTTTATGTCAAAATTATTTTACCCCAAAAACACGTCAATGGCCATGAACCGGTTGTAGCTTGCGTTGCATGGTTTTATGGATTTACCGTTGCCTCGTCGGGATTACCGAAGCGCATGAATGGGTATTTTTTACGATTGACAAAAAGCTCTGGCAAGAGTGTTCTAAAACGTTCAGGAAATTCCTCATCGGGAATAACTTCATGTGGTAACCCTAAGCCGCTTGCCTCTGCGGTCAACTTATTATCTCCTTCCGAAACATCAACATAACCCGTTTCTCCGAATTGGCTTCCATACCCAAGGCGTTGTGTATGGGAAACGCCTTCACGAATGATTAATAAAGGAATAACGTGAACCAATTGTTTTTGCAATCTTCGCATCAAACCAATACAATCCGGACTCCCTATTTGACGAGAAGCCTGCATAACAACAAGAGCCCCCTGAATTATACCTCTTTGTGTTTCAATGTATCTTATAAAATCAGAGGTAATCGTTTCTGCAAGAATCCCAATGGTATCGTATACATGGGATTGCATACAGGGGTGTTCACCATTTCCACCGAGTTTTGTGATTGCCGCTCTGACATTTTCTTCAGCGATTGAAACATGGTGAGCTGAAATTCGAAAAATACCAAGGTCAATTGGGCGTTCTGCAGCGGAATGATCGGGCATCCAAATACCATGTAACATGGAAAGGGGGTTAAAGAAGAGTATTCTATCCCCTCGCCGATCCATGTGTCAATAATACGTTGTAGATAATAAAAAAGGTTACCGAAATCCCACGTGTAGATAATAATTCGGTTACCGTGTTGTC
>PFOK01000157.1:0-11090 GCA_002792495.1 Candidatus Peregrinibacteria bacterium CG_4_10_14_0_2_um_filter_43_11
TCGGTGGACAAACAGTGACATTTTATTCTCCATTCGCCGGAAACGCAGTAAGGGCAGACACCCGTTGTCAACCAGAGGTTGATCCGCCTATGGCGGAAACTACGGGGTCGTATAAACTATTGGCAGACAAGTGGCAATACTTCTTACTAATAATCCATTGGAAATTAAACCGGATTCAAAACGATTATTTTACTCGTATTTTCCGGCAATTCACTCTTTTTAAACGTAAATTGATCAAGTGATTCCACATTGTTGGATCCCATAGCGGATAAAAATTGATTGAGTGGATCAAGTTCCAAAATACTCCCTTCTGTATGATACATCATTGGAATAATGACACGGGGCTCAATTTGCTCAATGACTTCTTTGGTTTTTTTACCATCCAAAGCCCCTTTTTTTCCGACAGGAACGAATAAAACGTCCACATCACCCACTTTTTCAAGCTGTTCGGAAGTGAGTTTGGTACCCTGCGCGCCCAGATGACACAAATGAAGATCCTTGAAAATATAACAGAAAATAATATTCTCCTTTTGTTCCTCATCATCTTTGGAATTGTGAAAGGAATGAATGCCCCGAAAGTGCACGCCGGCCACCTCATATTCTCCCGGCCAATGAAAAACGCGGGGATCCCCCTGAATCGCTTTGAAATTATTATGATTCGGAGACTCATAACTGACCGTGACTACATTGGCAGTCAGAGAAGGCAATGAAAGCCCTGTACTCTCGGTATACGGATCAGTGACAATGGTCAAAATTTTATCCGAAATGGTAAAACAGGCGTGGCCGTGAAATTTAATATCCATGGTGTAAAAGTAACCCCGGAAATGCCCGGAATTTTCGATTAAAAAATAAAGTGAAAGACCGACGTGCATTTTAGCACACCTTAACAAAATGACCAATTGGTCTTTTTTAACCCGCTATCAACATAAAATATATAAACGCTAAATCAAAAAAATACTCTTAAGTCCGTCCAAAAAGCTTGAATCCTTTCCATCCGATCAAACTCGCGAACGTGAGTAAAAAAGCGATCATCAAAACTTCTGAGGGGCCGGACTCCGGTGTGCCCTGAGCACGGGATAAATTGGCGTTATAAGCCTGAGATTGATAAGACGGCTGAGGAACGGAAACGGCCGAAGCGGAAACCATGCCCCTACCCAGATTTTGTTGTAAAACAATCTGAGGATGAAGCGTGACGGTATGGGAATTGATTTTATAACCGGGTTGGATTGAAGGCTGCCCCAAAAGAACGGTTGTATTGGCCGCTTCGGTAGCCGAAGAATGAAGCCCCGTGGAAGAAGGAGGAATGGAAAGAGCGGAAGTTGCAGGAAACGCGGTTACAGGAAGGGTTACGGCAACCTGATTCCCCTCTTTAAGGTCGGCGACCTGCTGACTCAGCTCTTGTAAGAGTTTTTCGTTAGGGGTCAGCACTTTTGCGGGTTCAGCTATCGCGGTTTCAACAGGTGGAGACAAAGGAGCCACCTGAATACTGACAGCACTTGTTTCGGGTTGAACGACCAATTGATCCGGAACCGTTTCAGAAGGAATTACTACTGCTTCTTCCTGTTTTTGTTCCACGGTTTTCGCGGGAAGAACATTGAGCGGATTCACCGATTGATCGACTGTAGAGTTTGTTACTCCGGGAGCATCAAACAGATTGCCCTGCAAAATAGAACTGAATTGGTGAGGGGCTAACATCGCAAAAGAAGCGACAAAAACGACAACAAATCCGACAGCCCAAAGCGACTTGTGCTGTACAGCCGATGATGAATCTTTCACACGAGACGAAGAACGTTTTCCAGCCACCGGGGAAACGGGAGTGTGAATGACTTCTTCGGGAATGGTGATCCATTGAGTACTTTTTTTAGCCATTTTTTTGGAGGTAAATTAAAAAGGTAAATATAAAATTAGGCGCGTCTTTTTTGGGAACGGAATAGGAATGACCCACTCAAACCGATCGCGGAAAGAAGAATCCACCAGGTAAGAGGACCATTTTGCGGCTGATTTGGCAAACGGGTCAATGCCGCCTGCAAAACCCCTTCAAAAGGCGACGTCGAACTCAAAGGTTCGTTCACAATAATACCGATTTCATCGGAGTAATCGCTTTCCTGATTGAACTGATCGTAAGACGTGACGGCAAAAAAATAAACTTCCCCATTATTAAGGCCGTCAATACGAGTGGACAAGACGTTATCCAAACTACGACGACGGGAATATTGCCCACTGGTTTTGCCATAATACACATTAAAACCAAGACGATTGGGGTCACCGGGAGACTCCCATTTTAGATCCACGTAATTAGAGCCGGTATTGGCGCGCAAATTGAGAGGACGAATGAGGGTGGAATCACTCGCTCCATTGGAATCGGCAAGCGAAAGGGAAGTAGCGCCATTTGGGGCGGTAGAAGCCGTGACGGCACCGGGATTGAAAGATAAATTCAAAGCATCGGGCTCACGCGTTAGAATATTAACAGGGAATCCCTGCTCAATGATATTCACGCTGGTGTGACCCAATTCGGTGATTTGATAATCATAAGGTTTGATCATGCCGGAAACAGCGGCGGCAGTTTTTACCTTAAACGTAAGTGTCGCGACAACGGTTTCAACATCGGCAAACCCACCGGTAATATTGGAGCGACCAATCATCACGCGTCCTTCTTTCGCGTCAAAAGCGTCTTCCCCGGGAGCGGACAAAGTAAAAAGAGAGTCTTTTGTATTCAGTGAAAGTCCCTCCAAATGAGCGGGATTATACTCTAACCAAGAACGGACAGAGATGATTTTTTGTTGAAGAGGATTCTTCAGTACAATATCCACAACAATTTCATCACCGTTATTGGCGACTTCGGCAGAGGGCTTTAAAATCAGCTCAACATCATTTTGTTGAGCAAAAGCGGTCGAAAAACCGAACACAAAAGTGGTGAATAAAAGGGCTGAGATGAAAGTGAGATAATGTTTCACGGTGAGGAACACGTTAAGACATAAAAATTACCGCAGAACCAAAGTGGGAATTTCAGGTTCCGCGAGAACGTTGTAAGGCAAATGATTGAAAAGAATATTGACGGAAGTATGACCGCTGAGATCCGGCTGATAATCGTAAGCGTCGATCATGGTCACCCCCGGTTTTAAGGACTTAAAAGTCAATGTGGCAACCGTGATGTAAGGATCGGAAATCGGCGTGTTATTGGCTCGCCCCAACATGACCAATCCTCTTTTATTATCAAATGTGTTTTTAAAAGGGGCAGTCAGCGCGAACGGTGAATCAACAACGTTCATGTCAGTTCCTTCGAGTTTTTTAGGATCGAAACTCAGCCAGGTTTGAACGGAAGTAATCGGCTTACGGGAAGGATTGGACAGTCGTATTTCAATGACAACACGATCATGATCACGTGTGGGGAGAAATTCGATAACAACATCCTTTTGTAACTGAGTGGCCATGAGACTTCTTTGGGCGGCAGACACGGGAGCCGCCAAACGAAAAGAGGCGAGCTCTGAATTGTCACGGTCACCACAACCCGTCAGCAAACTGCCGAAAAGGAAGATGAGAACTGTCGCGATGAGAATTTTTTTAGGATCCATGGAATGGAAAGTAAATAAAAGGGGTAAAAAATTAAAGACCTGATGGAACCGCGGTAGAATCAGGAGAAGTGGTTACAGGCACTGTGGCATCCGGCTCGGGAGTAAGAGGTTGACCGGCGGAAGGAGTTGTGGGTTCAACGGGGAGAACAACCGCGTCATTGAGATAATTTGTGCCGTAAACCGCGGAGAACATCGTAAAATCGATGAAGTCAACTTTGCCGTCTCCATTCAGATCCGCGGAAGATTTAATGGCAGCCTTTTGAGCAACGGAAGGTTTAAAGCCTTTAAAAAGTCTGTTGATAGTGGTTGTCTGAAGGGTGCCATCCGCGCTCGCGATAGTCTTGAGAGTGATGCGGTATTTTTGACCCGGCTTTTGTGTGGCTGTCTTAAGCTGAATCACATTTGAAGATTCAATAAAACGAACCTCAAGAATGTTGAGTTCTGAAGAACCGGAACCGCTTTCATTGATTTCAAAATGATCGGCACTCACACCGGAAGGCTGCAAAGGATCACGGAATTCAATTTCTACGGTATCCACATCCGTGGAGTCCACATATTCCACTACAGGGGGCTTGCCTTGGTATTCGAATCCCTTAAACGCCATGCTGCTGCCGGCGCCGGCGATAAAAGGAACACCCACCGCGTCGTGAAGCGCGTTACCGACTTTTAAAACGTAATTTTTACCGGAGGATTGAGGTTCTGTGGTGAGCGTGGCAACAGTACCCGCCGCATTGATGGTGGCATCGAGAATGGTCAATTTTTTATTGACGTCATTTTGATCAACGATCGTAAATCCATTGCCATTTTTAGTAACGGAATTGACATCCATTCCCTCACTAAACACCACTTCCACCTTGGAATCATCGGTGGAAACCACCGCGACCACGCTGGGCGGAGCGGCATTGTTGGTTAAAGAATCTCCATTGTTGACGTAAAGAGGGATTGTTTTGTTTACGGCCTTTCCGGATTGATCCACCGCGACGATCTGAACCATGTAAGGTTGAGAGCTGGGCAAAACATCTTTGCGGATCGTTACATTGGGCAAAATAAACCATTGGCCTTCCAAACCTTCTTTCACACTGGGCTGTAAACACACCAAGGTAGAAGAATGCGTGTCGCACACGTCGGTTCCCGCGGAGGCGGAAGCCGGAGCGGCAGGGCTCAATAAGTCGAATTCGGAAGTGGTCGCGGATCCTACCTGACCCACATTCGCCAGATTCACAAAAACGGATTGAAGGTCATCGTCCTCATCACTGACAAAAACATGCAAAGTAATGGGGGTCTTTCCGTCATTCACGGCAACAGCCGGAGTGGTATAAGAACGGTCCGTGAAAATATGAGGCGGTTCGCCGTAAACATCTTCGGCGGTAACATCGATTTGCAAAACGGTATTGGCGGAAGACCCGGAACTGTCAGTCGCGGTGATCGTGATTTGATGAACGCCAAGACCGGCGGTCTTGGGAACGGTCAATCCCTCCGCCGTAAACCACGCGCTCTTGGCCTTATCGGAAGCTTTTGAATCTTTCAAAAGGGAAACGGGCGAAAGCCCAAGGCCGCCAAATTCCGCGGTAACGGTTTCGATGTCCGAAACCCCATCGGAATCGGAAACGGAAACACTCAGCGAAAAAAGAGTAGTGGCGTCGTGCGGAACGGATTTATTGGGAGCGATATAGCTTTTGCCGACATCGATTTTAGGACCGCTCAATTCGGAAGAGACATTAAAAGGAACAGTCAGTGTGCTGACTTCGCCGGTCGCGTCCTGAGCGGTCAAAGTGATTTGATACGTCGCCACAGGCGTGCCCGAAGGAATGGTGAATTCCTCGGATTGGAAAAAGCGACTCACTGTTTCGGCCGCGGCCGCAACACCTGTCACTTCCTGCAAGGGCACAAACCCGACCCCCAAAGGACCGAGATTGGCCACCACGGAAGTGATGGTGGAAGCGCCGTCTTTATCGGAAACCTGTGCGGAAATTTTAACCGGGGTTTTGCCATCGGGAGCCACGGAAATAGGCAAAAAGAAAGCCTGATCAATGGTCGGCGCGACACTGGTGTACACATCAGCGGTCACGTGAATGGTGGCAACCCCCTTCGCGACTTCATCCCCCTTGCGCGCTTCCACGGGAAGCTCAAGAGGCTTGTCGCTTGTGGCCACAGTGGCGGGAATCACGGTTTCAAACTGATACCACTGACGGAACTGGGTTTTATTGGAATCGCTCGCGGTCATTTGCTGAGCGGGACTTCCTCCTATTTTTTCGAGATTAATGGTCACACTCTCCACGTTATCAATCGCTTTCATGTCTTCGACAAGCACCCACAACGTCGCTTTGGTAACGCCATCGTTTGGAACTTTGAATGGAGTAGCTTTGGATTCTTCGGAAACAACACGCATGGGTTTTTCGGATTCACTGACGACAAACGCGTTAGTAAAGTTCTGAGACTCCCCTGTTTCGCTAACCAAAGTGACATTGTAACTACCGGTAACAAACCCGGCAGGAACCACAAAGGATAATGTAAGACCGGATTCGGGTTGTTCCGTTATTTTTACTTCGGTACTGCCGACACGAACCGTCTTCACCGCATCCAAGTGTTGGCCGGTAATAAGAATTGTTTTTTCTATTTCGTTGGTTACCGTAGCGGGAGTGACAGCGGAAAGAACAGGCTGATTCACAAAATAACCGAAAAAGTGAAGTACTTTCGTGCTCTGGATCAAACGATTTTTGGAATCTTTAATTCCATTTTTAAGCAAGGAATCGAGAGGAATAAAGAAGTAATTCAAGTCCGCATTCTGTACCGCGGTGGTCAAAACAAACGTATGATTATCTATCTTCTCGACAGCGGTAACGGTCAACGTTTTTGTAAGATCGGAAGAAGGAAGCAATGTCATGTTTACCGGAGTAACGGTAGCGGGATTCACCTCGGCTGAAAAAACAACTTTCACCTGAGTGGGAGAAAGCGATTCAACGCTCTCCGTAAACACATCACCGGTATCTGTTTGGGTTTGATACCCCGTGAAAGGAGCACCATTTAAAATCAAAGGCTTGGAACCGAAAAAGGATTTAACCCCTGTGGCATACGCCATATAAACTTTCCCCGAGGCAAGAGACGCGTTTAAAGTCAATGTAACTGCTTTAAAATCAGCTGAAACAGTGGCCTGAGTAACCATGAGACCGTTTTGACCAATCAACCCGAAACCACTGACAGATACTGTATTTTGATCTATATTCTCGGAAAACTGGATTTTAACCTGATTGGCCGCAACCGCCTGAGTACTCACTACTTTAAAATCACTTTCAAAAACGAAATCAGTAATTTGAAGTACTTTTTCAGTCACCGAATCGTTAAAAAGCAATAAATAACGCTGCCCAAAAAGTAACGGATTGGCTGTATTGACTCTGAGCTTCCCATCAACAATACTCACCGAATCAATCAAAAGCGTATTGACTTTAAGATCAGGAAAAGTATAAGTGACTAAAGAGAGGCTATCCGTTTTAATCTTACTAAAATCAATGGAGCCAGCCTCCACATCAAAAGCGTTTGCATTAACGGGAATGACACCTCCTATGGTATTTAAGGTGTTATTATAACCAAAGCCCCAGAAGCTTTTTATGGAAGAATAGGCGGGATTCAAAGAGACACCGGAGGCATTAAGCGCCGGATTCGCCACGAAAAAATACATCTGATCAGGAATGACGGAAAGACCGGTCACAACCAATGTATTTCCTTCAAGGGTGACATCTTCATCCTCCAGTAAAAGTTCCGAAAGTGTATTCTGATGATAGATTTTTCCCACAACGGTTTCTCCGGCAGGTAACGTGACCGTGTCACTGAAAGTGATTTTGATCGTGCTATTGGAAGATTCACCGATAACCGCAATGGATTCCACGCGAGGTCCGCCCGTGAATCCTGTAAAAGCGGCTTTATTGATTCCCAACGGTTTCGCGCCATCCTGACTTTTAGGAATAGCATCGCCGTCTGAAGCAAAAACAAAATAAGAATGTCCTGCCTCCAAAGGGTTTTTCATCCCTAAGATAACGGTATTATCTTTGACAACTGCATCAGAAACCGTCTGGGAAACCGGACTACCGGTTGTATAAGTTGTATAATCCGTGACGGTAAAAGAAGCTGCCGTTATCGAAGAGGCCTGAACGGGCTGAGAAAAAGTAAGCAAAACATGCAAACTATCCTGAGCTTCCGCCTGAATCAAATTAAAGTCACTCAAAGAAGTGGAGGCCAAACCGTAACCGACAAAAACGGCGTTATGATAAAAAGCGCTCTGATCCACACCGCCCTGCGCGTTGCCGGAAACATCATTACCGGTAACATCAACATCATAACGAACCCCCGGAGTCTGAGAAGTGGTGGTGAGTAAAACGGTATCCTGAGCATGACCTTGCGCATCGCCACGTTCCGCGGAAACCACAGAATGCGAAGTACCATCGGAAGAAGAAAGGCTGTACGAACCAATCTCACCGGCATTGCTGATCAAGTCGGAAAAGTGCAAGAGCACATGGGTGGAATCCAAGGATTCCGCGTAAAGCACACGTAAATTGTTTTTGGATCCAACGGTAATAGAACCGGTATCAATCGCGTTCAAGGTTGTGCTGGATTCAAGCGTTCCGTTTTGGGAAACCACCACGTCCACATCGGTAGCGGTGAGGGTGATTTTGGTTCCGGAAGGAATGGATGGACTGAGTTTTACATTCAACTTGGCAACCGCCTTCCCGGCAGAAAGATTGACAGGATTACCGGAAAAGAAAGAAACAATCACCTCTCCGGTAACACCGGTGTTCACGCTTTTCAAATCCGCGGACGTGAAGGAAGTGGTTTCGTCAAAAACGATCGAATTTTCGTTAAATGTCAAAGCGGTAACCGGATTGTATTTCAATTTAAACTGAATACTTTGAACGTTGTCGGCGGCTTGACCGGCCTTGATGGCGATTTCTCCGGTATCCCCCGCTCCCGCTGTATAATCGAGAATGTAAAGAGGTGACGTGGAGTTTGAAGAACCGGATTCGGTGATCGCGGCACGGAACAACTGAGGATTGCGGTAGCCGAAATAACCAAACAGGGCAATGGCAAGAACAATGGTAGCGGCGGCAAAACGTTTGACGCGGCGGCGTTTGTGTTCCTGAACATAAGCCTGCAAGGCTTCATTCTGATTCAGTGTTGTGTTTGTATTTGTGTTTTCCATGATGGAAAGAATTAAGGTTTATTTTTTAAAAATAGAATTTAAGTGGTGGAAAGTACTTTTTGGAAAAGTAAAATCACATCGATCATGCCGACCTTGCCGATACCGTCGACATTCGCCGCCTGCAGTTGTTGTTGAGTGGGCGTCATTTTGCCATTGGCGATCTGAAAAGTTAAAATAACATCAATCATATTGATCTTGCCGTCCATGTTCACATCTCCGGAAGGAACTTTTCCGATATAAATCGGCAATACAAAGTTCGCCTCATGACCGGCTTTATCGGCGACGAAAACGACCAGTTTATAAGCGCCGTCAAACAAGTTGCCGTCAAACGGAATCTGGATGGGCAAATTGAAATTTTTGAATTGCGACGCAGGTGTTTGAGGTGTAGCGGGAGCAGGGGTAGGAGTGGAATCATCGGCAACGGCCGCCACATCTGCCACAGGAGTCACCTCGATTTTGTCGAGAAAGGAATTCACTTTGAACCAAACCGCGCTTGAATCATTCAGAATATCCGCGTAAACGGACTTGTTGGTTTTAACCAAAGAAACCGTGAGCTCCTGAAGATCGTCCACCGTGTCGATGTCTTTGATCTTGGCAAGCAAATCCACTTTACCGCCTTTTAAAATCGCGCCGGCGCCAACCACTTTTACAAAATCGATGATCGGACCTTCTTCGAACACAACGGTAAGCGTGTTACTTTTTACGACCGTTTTATCGGCGTTTTCAACCTGAGCAAAAAGAGTGGAAGTTCCCGCGGAACCGCCAAGCTGAATCAGCCCTGCCTCAAGAGCGGTATTTTTCAAAACATTCACAGGGGTATTCACCCATTTCACATCCAAAGGTGTGAGCAAACGGGTACGACCGTCATCGTATTCCCCAACCGTAATCAGTTGATAGGTTTGCGCGGAAGGCAACGTGATCGCGCCGCTAAACGCGGGTAAAATAGTGAGTTCTTTAGGAAGAGCGGTTGTCGAAATATCGACTTTCGCGTTATCACCGGTGGCCTCCAAAATAAGAACACCCGGCAACGTGGAATGCGCGGTAACCTGAATACCGGAAATCGCGGATAACGCGCCGATCAGACCATCATTCGAAAGATTGGGTAATCCATGAACAATGCCCTCGATCTGCTCCAATTCACTCGCATAAGGAACATTGGGTACCGGCAAAGTCAGAAGGATTGTTTCCCCTTCCACGGCAATAGAGCGTCCCGCGGCGGAAGGATTATGAATAGCAATCGCAACACTCTTGTAAGCCTGAGCCTGTTCCTGAGTGGAAAGTTTGGCAAGGCTCGCGTTATCCAGGCTGATCGTCATGTCGTAAAGCTCGTTCACACGGATAGTGATACTGCCCTCGGAAGTGACCGTGCCGGTTTCGGTAGTGCCTGTGCTGTATTTGGCATACACTTTGGCCGTGCCCGGTTTTTTAGCCGTCACAAGACCGGTTTTAGAAACCTCGATAATGTCTTTTGTGTTTTCATCCACAAGCCATTCCACCAAATTGGTCACATCATTGTCACTGCCAACCGTTCCGGAAAAGCCCGTCCAAGCGCGCAGTTGTAAAGAATCACCGGGTTCAATAAATTCGCTTTGATTTTGATTGTCAAAATCCACAAACAATTTTTCACCCAGTACCTCCACTTCCAACGGTACGGTACAGCCCAATTTGTCCGAAACAAATAATGTAGCCTGCCCCGGCTTTTTGGCCGTCAAAACGGCGAAGTTGCTGATAACAGCATCACTGGATCCTGAACTTTGAGTGGTAGGAATGAGTTGGTCTTTATCCAGCTCTCCGGAAATAGAAGTGATTGTCCAGCCATTGTTGATTTGATAATCAAAGCTAAACAGAGCCACCGACACCTGCATGGCAACTTTGGCGGTAATCGTGCCAATGGCACTGCCGCCAACCGAACCTGTGAAGGTTCCCGTGGCTTCCAATGTACCCCCGCTTGTGTTCAATGTTTTACTGCCGGTCACCAAACCGGAAATAGTGCCGTTCACCTGAATGGTTCCGGAAAAAGGACTGCCGAGGGATGGAATAATATTAATGGTATAGCTTGATAAATTAAGCGTAATCGGAGCGTTCACGGTAACCAAACAGGAATCAAGAACCTCTGTTGCGCTTTCCCCAACCGTTTTTTTGACACACTGCGAAGCGGTCAAAATAGAACTGCCGGTCGAAGGCAATGTGAAATCCGCCTGATTGAGAGACTGATGGAAAACAACATTGTCATTCGTCAGAGGATCGGAATACTGGGAAGCGTCCGAAAGCGGAGCGACACTAAAAATTCCATTATCGGAACTCGACCAGGTCAAATTACTGATACC
>PFOK01000157.1:11099-12570 GCA_002792495.1 Candidatus Peregrinibacteria bacterium CG_4_10_14_0_2_um_filter_43_11
GTAAACCGCGCGGGTTTCCCCCTGATGCAAAACGGGATCAAGCGGAACCGGTGGATCAAGCTCGTTAGAAATTGCCGTATCTTCGGCAGAAGTGCCGTCCGTGCCGCCGCTAAAACAATGTGCGGAAGAACCGAAAGCGACACCGTTGATACTGCACGAATAATTATTGGTATGCGCGCCGACTTCCAAAGAATAAAGAAGCACTTGCGCGTTATCCAAAGGATTGATGTAAGCCACAAAAGGTGACGTGCTTCCCGCGATGGTATTGACCGCGTAAGCAAAATTAGCGGCCGTTCCCGCAGGATCATCAACGCCTTCATCCCGAACGGCGATTTCATAATTGCTATCCGCTTTGGTCACAAGAACCGCCTTTTTGGCAAGCTCCTTATTGAACTTATATACATATTCAAACACGGCGCTGCCAAAACTATTGCCGTAACCCACCGGGTTGCTCACCAAAACGGAAGTGACCGGAACATCTGCTCCAAAATCAAACGCCTGACTGATCGAACCGACGGCAGGAGTATCTCCTTCCTGAGGGAAGTAAAATCCCTGACCACGGCCCTGATACAAATTAACCTGCAAGTCCTCACATTGGGAACCGGCAATAGTCAAAGGCTGTGTGGAAGTAAGAACGGCATCGGAAGGGCGATAAAGATAAGCGATATAAAGAGCGGAGGGGGCATTACCGGAGCCAATCCACTTCACATAATCATCGGTAAGAGAATCGTTATCGTGTGGGACATCAACAAAACTATAAACAATACCCGGCTCCAGAATATCGCCCGGTAACTCCGCGTTAAAAGCAAAAACCGCAACCGAATCAGGATCCACTTCATCGCTATTTAAAGTATAAATAGAAGAACCATCATCCGATGTGAATTGTGCCACATGATTGTATTTATCAAAAGTAACCGGCTCTAAACTGTTTCCGGTTATTTTTAAACCAACCTGAATATCCGAATGGTCGAAGGGCACCAGAATTTTATTCCCGACAAGTTTCACCTGATCGGCAGGATCGGGTACAAGCTGAATACCCAACGCGGCAAGTTCGGAACCATCATAAGTGACTTTGCTTCCGTTGGAAAGTGTCGCCTGTACCGTATTGATTTGAACTTCACCGTTTTCGGGAACCACCGAACCGCCGGGACTCAAAAACTCAATCGCGGTGACACAGGAAGGGGCGATATTCACCTCAAATGTTTCCCCGCCACCCATGCCCGGCAACGTTCCGGCCACAACCGCTTCCACCACATAATGGGTAACGGTCGTGTTTTCATTATCTGTCGGAATCGTGAACATCACTTTACCGCCAACCGCCTCAAGAACACTCGCAGGTTCCGGACGATCCATCGTGGAAAGCACATTAGTGGCTGGAGTAACAAACCAATCATAACTGCCACTACCGCCGGTTACCTCAAGCCATTGAGACTGATCGGGAAAACAGGGTAGACCGCTCTTTAAAGGATCG
>PFOK01000083.1 GCA_002792495.1 Candidatus Peregrinibacteria bacterium CG_4_10_14_0_2_um_filter_43_11
ATAACCACACTGATATTCCCCTTATTTGTGACCAAAATAGTCAAGAAAGACAAAATGGTCATGCGTTAGTTGAACAATTATTTTATTCAATTTAGAACAAATAAGTTATTCATTAATATTGTTTTTCCTGAAGCCCTTTGTTACAATGAGCGCATGAAACGAAATTTCATAAACACAACAGAAGAATGCTATCAGACATCCAAATGGATTCTGAGGGCTTTTTGTTGTTTCTGATTTTAATAAGAAAAATAGAAAGCCACGGAACACAGGGCTTTTTTAATAATTAACTTTTTAAAATCATGCAAACCATCTTACAAATAATAGGAAAAACCCCGCTCATTGAATTAAAAAACATCACTCAACAAAAAAACGTCAGGCTCTTCGCTAAATGGGAAGGTGCAAATCCAAGCGGATCAATCAAAGATCGTACGGCGATATATAGCTGAACCACTATAAAACAGCATAAAGATGAGATTCCGCATCAAGCCTGCCTGCCGGCAAAGGCAGGTGCGGAATGACGACAAAGGGTATGTAGTTTTATTATTGTTCAGCTATACATGATAGAAAAGGCCGAAAAAAGTGGTGAATTAACGCATCAAAAAACAATTCTGGAGGCAACCAGCGGTAACATGGGAATCGCTCTGGCCATGATTGGAGCGCACAAAAAATACAAGGTTACCATCGTGATGTCCGAAGGGGTAACAAAGGAAAGACGGGCAATGATTAAAGCCTTCGGAGCAAAACTTTTGCTAACACCAAGTCATCTGGGCACAAAAGGGGCTCTTTTAAAAGTAAAAAAAATGATCAAATCCACCCCTAAAAAATATTGGTTCGCCAATCAATTCAACACCCCCGCAAACACAGAAGCTCATTACCACGGAATCGCACCGGAACTCCTCCGACAAATAGACACTATCGATTTCCTGATCGGAGGAATCGGCACGGGAGGAACCATGATGGGAATAGCAAAATATTTTCAAAAATATTCCCTGCGAACAAAAATCATTGTCGCGTTGCCTCCGGAAGGTTATGGAATTCAGGGGATTCAAAACCCGAACAACGATTTTAAAGGAAATATTTATGAGTCTGAATGGATCGATGAATTCGTTCCGGTTTCCAAAAAGGAAGCGATGCAGTCAATGAAAAAAATCGCTCAAAAAGAAGGATTATTTGTAGGAATGAGCTCAGGTGCAATTTTAGCCGCGATGGAAAAAACGAAAAAAAGATTAAAGGGAAACGTGGTGATACTTTCCCCCGATAGGGGGAAAAAATACATGAGTGCGCTCATTTGAACAAATTTTTTATACATATTTGAATAACTATTTTACTCATTTTTGAATAAATATATTATTCAACTAATCCGTTTCCATTTTCCTGAACTCATGACATAATGATTTCAGTTTATATTTTAATTCAAAAACACCATGGCTATCACCAAAGAAGAATTCATCATCGAGCTCAACAAAGACCTTGAATGGGAATACGCGGCGGCCGTGCAATACGTACAGCACGCGGCTGTCATTACAGGACCTGAGTACGATTCAATCTCCAAAGAGCTAGTCATTCATTCCAACGAAGAAATGGCACACGCAGTCACCCTTTCTGTCGCAATTACCGATCTGGGCGGAACACCCACCATTGATGTAGAAAAAAGGAGCATCTCCGCAGACTCCAAAGAAATGTTGGAACAGGATTTAGTGGGAGAAGAAACAGCCATCAAACGCTATAAAGAAAGAATCAGTCAGGCAGAAACATTGGGAGAATACGGTATTCGTCGCTTACTTGAAGACATTCTGATGCAGGAAGAAGAACACCGAAGGGATCTAATGAGCTCTTTGGGGAGATAACTATAGACTATCCGGAACAATATAATTCGGATCATTTTTATAGCGATCAATTGTTTTCTGAAAACACGATTAAAAAACTGGGGTCTTTTTAGTCGCCAAGACGTGAATTGCGAAATTAATTTTCTTGCATAAGTAAAAGGATTTTGCGATGTTTTTGGTGTACAAATAACAAAAACAAAAATGCAAAACCCAATTACTATCCATGATATTACCGATTTATATGTTATTGTCGATGATCATTTTCTAAAAAAGACAGGTGGGGTGGGGCGCCCTTCCGCTCTCACCGACAGTGAAATGATCACCATCCCTGTCTGGTGCACTGCTCTCCTTAGATCAAAAACAATTAAGGATATCTATGAGTTTATTCGGATTTATCATTGTAATGATTTTTCTTCACTGCCTGATTATTCCAGTTTCGTTCGTCATTGTAACCGTCTGAATCCCATTCTTGCCAAATTTCTTCAGGGTAGTCTTCAGACAGATTCTAAAATACAATTTGTCGATTCTACCATGCTGCCTGTTTGCAGAGATGTGAGGGCAAACAGTCACAAGGTGGCCAAAGAAGTAGCCGCTTTCGGAAAAAACCATCAGGGCTGGCATTATGGATTTAAGCTTCATGCGACGGTTAATGAGAACGGGCAATTGTGCAGTTTTTGTTTCACTCCCGCCAATATTCATGATGCTCAAACATTACCCTTTTTGATCCGCGGAAGATTGAAGAGAATCATTGTGGGTGACGGCGGTTACAATGCCTCGGTAATGAGAAAGAGAATATACAAAGAAAATAACAGCTTTGTTTTAGCATATCCTCATCCGAAACAAAAAAAGAAGCTCATAAACTATTGGCAGAAGATACTTCTAAGGGCAAGACCGAAGGTGGAATGTGTTTTTGATTACCTGAAAAACCATCTTTGTCTGGTTACATCATTTCCAAGATCAGTGAATGGATACTTCTTCAATTACCTACGTAATCTACCGGCTTACCAGTTTAAGGAGCCTGAAAGATCACTTAAAATAATCATAGACCCTTAGGTTTGAGCGGGGAATAGCTCTATATAAAGGGCTGAAAAAAGCAAACCAATGCCTCCCGAGCGGTTGTGACTGCGAAAGGGGTACGAAAATTCCCCGTCATATAGCACGGTCTGCCCGGAACGCGAACTTCAATCCGAACAACGGGAACGTCAACGTGAACGATCCGAACCCGAAGAACCGGAATGATAATCTCGGGCTCGTCCGTCGGCTAAGGGCTATTGGTTATGCAGGGATTTTATCCAGCCGCCTAGCATTCGGCCTGCTTCATCCAATTTTGTCTGTAACTGGAATATGCGCGTTTCGCTGACTAATCCCAATTCCAAAAACAGTCTCAATTTTAAACGCACTACCTCCAGATTGCTGTTGGCTTTTGTCAGATAACCCGCTTTCAGGGGCTTTGGCGCGCTTTTGGCCATCACCAGCCACTCCATCAGTTCTAAAATCGTTTGTTCGAGACTGATTCCCAATGAATATAGCTAAATCAAAATAAAATGACACAATATCATCACTGCCTATTTTGAAGGAAATAGTGGGTAAAGGGATTTCGTCCCCACCTGCTTCAGGCGGGTCGAAATGACGAATGGGATTATACTATTCCAGCTATATATCCACAAAAAAGACCTGCAGTTGCAGGAATGGCAAGCAAGGCGGCAATGGTCATACGATGTCTATCAACAAAATCCTCTAACCACTCACGAAGACGTTCGGCAAGGACTTCGACTGGAGACCATTGATGTGAAACGGAAGAGGAAGCCACTTTAATGAAAATTGATGAATTTTATGGGGAATTTGGAATTTAAAAATTATTGTGTCCCCTTCAGCCATTCCGGCACAGGGCCGTCAGTTTTATTGAGTGGCGCGTTACCCGTTTGTTCCGGGTGAACATTGGCATCAGGAGTAGAAGGATTTTCTGTCACAGAAGAAGGGGCTACCGGGTTTTCTGGAGCCGGAGCAGTACTACTGCTTGAATTTTCTTCTGGTTCCACTCTTGGTGGTATCTCTGTCGATGTTGTTTCCTCTTCGGAATAATCCACATCATCCTCATCCAAAGCCTCGGAGTCGTCATCACCTTCTTCCACCTCGCCTTCAATCACATCCCTGCCGGCAAAGGTATCTTTTGATTCATTTTCTTCCGCCTTGTCGGGAGACTCTTCATCAGAATCTTCATCATCCGAAACGGAAGGGGTCGAAACACTTCCCCGTGGCGTAGGAGGCGTAATGGTCGGCTCAGGATGAGACGGCTCAATCATTTCATGAACACCCATCGCGGTCAGGATCTTAATTTTTAATTCATCAATCAATTCATCAAAAGTGAGTTCCGGATTCTGAAGCTTAAAGAAAATAAGGAAGCCACCTAAAATCAGAAATACAAGGGTGACAATAATCAAAACCAGATAAAGAACAATTTTAAGAAGCTTGACAATAAACGAACTTTTCCCAGGCTCTTTTACGGGTTTTTCAGGGGCAGTATCACCGTTTTGATCCGGCTGAGCTACAGATAAATCCTGAGCAACAACCACTTCCGCGGTTTTGATATCCGTCACTTGATCGGAATCCGTAACAGTCAATGTGACCAAATACGTTCCCGCTTTGTTGTAGATATAAACGGGATTCGCGATTCCGATTTGATCTTTCTGTTTTTCAAAACCGGCTTCATCGGTATCTCCAAAATTCCACTGATACTGAAGCTGTTTATTGGAAAGATTCAAGGAAGTGAGGGAAATATCGGTAAACGTGACTGCATTCCCTTCAATCTTGAATTCAAAATCAGCGGTGGTCTTAATGGAATCTTTGGAAAGCACCTCCAAGGATCGCTCTCCGGTATTGCCGTCTTTGTCTCTGATCTCAACAGTCACATTGAATGTTCCGGGATTTTCGTAAATCGTTTCAATGGTGTTGCTTCCTTCCACTTCTTTATCCATAACATCGTCGCCGTCAAAATCCCATCGAAAGATGTATTGATCCAGAGAAAGCGCAAGGCCGGAAACGGTAAAACGGATCGGATCCCCCTTTAGAACAAAAGACTTGTCGGCAACAAGCTGAATCCCCTTCTGAGAATCGGAAGATGGAGCGGAAAGTGTTTGATCATCAAAACGGATGGCCCGTTGGATACGGCTTCCCTGTCCCCCTTCCCCGACGACAATCAGCTGAGCGATGATCTGTCCATCGGTTTTATGATAAACCGTCTCCCAAATGTCACCGGTTTTAAAAGAAGGCGTATTGATGTTATCGACATCATTGGCGGGATTACCATCCTGATCGGTATCGACAAAGATATTTTTATCAATACGGTATTCCAAAATCTTCCCTGTGGAATTCCTGGAATAAAAAGCGATTTTGTCCTGTTCGCCGTAAAGATGAACGATTTGATCATCCGAGCGAAAAGTGGGAGTGGTATCCAAAACAGCCACCGGCGCGCCGGAAGTGGAAGAAAGAGTATTGTTAAAAATAATTTCAACCTGCTTTTTCGCTTTTTTCCCTTCACGGGTAACAAGAGTTACTTCGGCCACAGCCTTGTTGCTTTCGGTAGCGGAATAAGTGGTTTCCCATGTACCACCACGCAAATAGGATTCATCGGCGGAATTGTCGATGTCATCATTCGCGACGCCATTCCCATCACTGTCTTCAAAAATATTTAGATCAATCCGATATTCGAGAATATCGGGAGAAGCGCTTTCCACCCGAAACAAAACAGCACCGCTCTCTCCGACAAGCATCACGCGACCTTCTGACGTCAAATGCGGTAGGGTAGTAACCGAAAAAGCAAGAGGAGAAATCGCCTTCTCCGTTTGTTCCGCCAGAGTTTTGAATTTTTCTCCGGCCAAAACAAGAATCGACGTATTGCGAACCACATTGTTATCGTCCGTTGCCGTTAAATTTACAAAATATTCACCAGACTGATCAAATGTATAAGTAAAAATTGTATTGCTCTGTGTATTGATAATATCGGAACCTTTTTTAACGATCCATTTATAAATAACGCCCGGCTTCGCACCGTCAACATTTAAAGTCACTTCCTGATTCAAAGGCACTTCCATTTTTCCACTCGCATGAACGAATGAAACAGCGGTAAACAACAGAAGAAGCAGGGTGAGCGATGCCTTGAGAAATCGATGGAACATAGAACTTGAACGGTTAGCTTACAACTAAAAAGTAACATAAATGGTGGCATCTTCGGTCAATTCACCATAATGAGTATCAGTAGCACGCACACGAATGCGGACAGGACCGACATCGGTAGCCGTAAAAACGGAAGAGGCTTTTGAATTCTGGGCATCAACGGGATTGGGTGTGAATTCACCGCTCCCTTCGATAACTTCGAAAAACACTTTGCCGAAATAAGGGGAATTATCGGCATTGAGAATCTGGACAACAACATCCGATGTTCCGCCTTTGGAGACCTGAGCCGGAGTGACAGTGAGATTCACGGAAGTGAGCGGCTGATTAGGGGAATTGATTTTTAGAGAATAATAAGCATTGCGTTCGCGCTCTTCCTGACTCAAGCTCAAATCCACTTCGCGAACCACCACCCCTTCCATTCCAAGAGAATCTTTTACTTTGAGCCTCACGCGATACGTGCCAACCTGACCATAAGTGAATGCAGGTGTGACCTCGGTGGATTCGACATCGTCATCGTTAATACCGTTACCATTCATATCTTTAGCCACGTCAAAATCCCATTCAAAACGCAAGGTGGTGTCATCAAGATCCGGATCAAAACGCGAAGTATTGGCGTCAAAAACAACACGGGCCCCCTCCACGGTATAAGTAAAAGCCGCCTGAGGAAGACTCTGTGTAGGCTCCACAATCACACGTTTGCTCACGCTGGAAGAAAGACCCCGATTAATGACCTTAAGGCGTATTTCATATTCACCGGGCGTGTTGTACTGACGGCTCACCTGAGCGCCGGTAGAAACATCATCAAAGGCACCGTCTCCGTCAAAATCCCAATGGAATGCTTCTTTTTCCAGAGGTTCCCCTTGGGGATCATACGATTGAGAAACAAGCGTGACGGAATCTCCGACACTGATGGTGGTTTTATCCATCGTGAATTCAGCGACAGGAGAAAGATTGGGGCCATTTTTGATTTCCAGTGAACTCATTTCTTTAAACCGTTCCTCAGTGGTATAAACACCGCCATCACTATCGGTAAGTTCCAGTACAAAGAAATAACGATTCATCAGATTGGGTTCACCCAAAGCGGTAACAATCATTTCGGTTTCCGGAGTATTGGTATTGTGCATACCCAATTTTTCATCCTCCCTGCCCTCACGGACATACCACCAACGGTAACGCTTGATCGTGCCATCCGTATCTTTGGGGTTTATCGCGCGTAATTTGATTTTTGTGGGGGTAATGAGTGCTTCCTCTTTTTTACTTTCAACCACAAAATCTTTCACTGTGGGCAACTGATTGACCACCTTAAAATAAAGAAGGTCTTCTTCTCCCAACTGACCACTGATTTCATCACGGACAACAAGGCCGACCTGAGAACACTCATTAAGAGTATCCACTTCATCAAAACGGTAATTGAATTCTTTTTTACTACTACGGGAACCATCCGAAAACTTCCAGTCATAAGAAAGCAATCGCGTGGAACCGTCACGATTAATGGAATCCTTGGCACTAAACAATAAGGTATCCGCGCGCGTGATGATTGTACCGTCTTTTCCGGCTCCACATAAATCCTCGGTCAGGCGTTGCTCACGGGCATTGATTAAATAGGAAGCGCGAGCGACAGGCGTATCGCCATCCCCGATAAGAACGCGAACGGTATCTATATTTTCATTGTCCTTTGCATCGAAGAAATGAAGACGCACCGTGTATTTTCCCTTGCGATCATAAGTATGAGTGACAGTGGCTTCTTCGGCACTGGAAGTGGTGTTGTCGCCAAATTCCCACAGATACGCTGTCGCATTGGAATTCTGAACTTCGAAAGTCATTTCCTCCCCCACCTGCGAGGCAAGATGTTCGGTAAAAATGTCAGCGGACAATATGGAATCAACCGAAACCACCTTTTCAATAACGCTGTGTTCTTTAAAACTATCTTTCACCTGAAGGCGAACCCGATAATCCCCCGTTTTTTTATACTCATGGGTGACCAAAGCATCCTCGGTATCCACAATTTCAAAAGCGCCATCTCCGTCAAAATCCCACGAATAATGAATGGCATCCCCCTGATCGGCGTCATAACTGTTGATCGCGTTGAATTCAATGCGGTTGGGGTGATTGCCCTCGGGGATCGTGTACATAAAACTCGCCACAGGAGGACGGGATGCCACCTTTAAAACCTTAATGGTATTGTCCTGCGCGCCGGTAACATCGGTGATGGATAAGATGATTTTATACTCCCCGGGCTGATCGAATTGATACAAAAAAGATTGTTCATCATTCTTTTTAACCACTTCCCCTTTTTTAGCTTCAATAGTCCACGCGTAATGTTTGATCATACCGTCATCGGAACGGGATGAAAGCCCCTTAAAGCCGAACTGGGTATTCACATTCCCCTCTTTGGGGTTGATGGAAATATCCGCGGCCAACGACTTCACAAACAATTTAACGATTTTTTTGTCTTTCACTCCATGATTATCGGTGGTGATCAATTTCACAAAATATTCACCCGCTTTTTGGTAGCTATGAACCACTGTTGTGGGAGTCGAACGGATTTCGGTATCGCCATCACCAAAAAGCCACTCGTATTGTTCAATCACACGTCCCAAAGCGGGAACGGTAAGAGAGGGGTCAAAAATCAAGCCCGCCTGTCCTTCTTTTTCGGTAACATGATGAGTTTCTTCGGCTTCCACCCCATTGATACGGAAATTGACCTGAGAAGTCGGAGGATTGGCCTTGATCCAGACAGTAGAGATGCCATCCATGGCGGTTTTATAGCCATCCGCGTCTTTTTGAGCGGTACTGACACGTAAATTAACGGCATACGTATTGGGTTCCGTAAATTCATTGATCACTACCGGCGCGTTGCCAAGTGAAACTTCATTACCGCTATTATCCAAAAACGTCCATTTGTAATCGCTGATTGTTCCTCCTGTGGGATCAACGGAATTGAGACCGTCAAAAGTAACGGTAAACGGTACATTGCCCTCACCGGGAATGGCCTGAATTTTAGCCTGAACGGTAGGAAACTTACGGATAATCTCCTTGAGCTTATTGTAAGTGGTCTCAAACTGACGCAATTTAATGACACTGTCCGGGTTATCAATCAGGGCATCAAGCGCTTCCGAAGTTTTATCCCACAATTGAATGGTTTCCTTCGATTCCGGCATCACTGTACGCAAAACATCCACTTCTTCTCTTAAAAGGGAAAGCCGTGTGAGCGCGCCAATCAGACGTTCCAATACTTCGGAAACAGCCGGATCCTCGGTAGCATCAAGCATTTCTTCCAGCTGAGCCAGTTTATCAGCCAAAGATCCTTTACTTAAAATCGATTTGACCGCCTCTTTTTCTTTCTTGGGCAAGGCATTGATGGAAGTGGCAATGCCGTCAAGCGCAGCATCCAGTTCGGTAATAAGGTCTGAGATAGCCGTCAGATTGCTTTCCGCAACCGCACTGGCGGGACCACCGGTGATTCCCACAGGACCGGATCCTTGGAATTCACATTTTTTAAATTTTTGATTGCACACAAAACCGGAGGCACAATCCGTGCTGTCGTCACAAGTGGTGACCGACTCGGCATTAGGATTACGGCAGAGGCCGTAGTCATCACACGTTTTAGGGGAAGGACAATCGTTACTCGTGGTACAAGTCGTATCATTTGCCGGTTTGCATACACCCACCGCGCAATACTCACCTGTTTTACACTGAAAACTGGCAAAACACTCAAACGGTTTTGCGGGCGGCTTTGGAGGTTCCTGGCACTTGTTCATCCAGCACACTTCTCCATTCATAAAATTACACTCCGTGGCGCTAGTGCATTCCAAATCCAAAACCGAAGGATCATTGGGGTCTTTACACGTCAACTGAGCGCAAACTTGATTGTCCGAACATTGTTCATTAATGACACATTCAGCATCAAAAATGTCTTTAACGTGAGCGGTACAGCTATATTTATCCGTAGTTTTGTCCAAAACACACCACTCTCCTTCGGGACATTCCGCGTCAAATCCATACGCACATTCAATACCACTTTGAAGGGAGGTATCCGGGCTCTCATCTACGGAAGCGACAATGAAGCGGACAACCGTGTAAGAAAGCATGATGACAATCAATCCCAATGAAGCGTAAGTCATGATCTTTTTGGCTTTGCCGATCAAATCTTCATTCCCGCCATTCAAAACCCACAAAACCCCCGCGTAAATAAAAGCGAGTGTGGCCAAAAATCCAAGCAGACCGATAAAATAATTCACCATGGTCAGTACAGCCTGCCCAAAGGTTTTATTGGTCACAATATCCCTGTTGATGAGTTCGCTGTTGGGAACAGCGAGCTGGGCAAAGGTATCGGGTGATAGTAACCTGAAAGCAAGAACCGTAACAAGCAAAAGAAGTCCGAATTTCAGCCAGCGATTGTTATAAAAAGACGAAAACATAAGTAAAATTATTGGACGTTAATATAATCGGTCAATTCGGAAGTGAGCAAATTGACGATGGTGTAAGAGAGAATAACGATGATCAAGCCAATGGTTGAAAACATGAGTATTTTTTTCGATTTCCCCATCATGTCCTCGCTCCCAAAGGCCGCGACATAAAGCACACCGGCATAGATGTATCCAATAAATGCCGCCAAAGCCAGATAAGGCAAAGCGAAATTCACAAACGACAAGATCAAATTGGAAAGATTGCCGTCCTGAGGAGTCACTCCGGCGCCTTCAAGCGAATCACCGACAATACCAATACCGGCTTGAGCATCGGTTTTGTCCGGATCTTTCACCCCCTCAAAAATAACCGCCAAAACACGAGGGGTATGAAACGCAAAAAACAGAAGGGCAAATGAGTAAAATTTTAGAATCGTTTTTTTCATTTTTATTTGGTTTTTGTCCGGAAGTGCGCTGAAACAAAAAGTTCAAACCTCCGAGAATCTCTTGCAAATATATCCAGTTATTATACCAAATTTTTGCCAAAAGATCAATAGTATTATATCAAAAAACCCATCCAATAAAGAATGGGTTTTTAAAGTCAGTACAAAGAAAAAAGATTTACTTGTCGAGATCAAGATCGTAAACCGCACGACCCACACGAACGAAATGACTGTTTTTCTGGAGGTTGAGGGAAATCGTTCCGATCTTCACGGTGCGTTGAGTAAGCACTTTTTCAACAATCTGTTTTTTAGTGAGTGGACCATATTTCTTCAGTAATTTTTCGATCACATCGGAAACGGTTCCCGGTTCGTAACCCCACTTAGAAAGCGCGTAAAGACCACGTCCAACCAAAACGAATTGATCATAACGAATCAGTTCGTTGTGTACTGCCTGAACCGTGACGACTTTTTTATCAAATCCTGTCTCGGCAATGCGATTGGCAATTTCAACGAAATGAAGCGGTTTCTTGGCTTTCTCAAGAACAATAGCGGCCTTATCGCGGATACTGCGTGGATTGATATGACGCCATTCCATAAGTCCCCATTTTCCTTCTATTTTTCGGGCGCGCTTATCGGTTTTTAGGCAAGAAATAATGAGTGTACTGGCAAGCGCTTTTTCTTTAAAAAGATTTAAATTTTGTACCGCGGAAATGATCTGATCTTCCGTCATAATATCGGTATGTTTTTTAAGCACGCTGATACCCGCTTCGGTAATTTTGCGAATGTCGACCAAAGAAATTTCTTTTAAAATCCAGAAAGGCTCTGAAATGCTGGTACGATCGGATTTAACCAACTCCACATCACAATTAAGAGAAAGGACAATGATCTTTCCATCAATTTGAGAAGAGGTATAAATATTCTGTAAAATCTCATTGATAATCTCACTTTCGAGCATCATGCCGCCTTCCTGCCTGATCAAATCTTTAGCCAAACGATTGATGAGACGTAATTTGGTGTTTCCGACAGTACGTCTTAATTTACCAAGAGCAATGTTCTCAATCTGACGAATGCGTTCGCGGGTCACAGAATAATGCTTACCGATTTTATCCAGCGTCTGACGAGGCTTATTATTAAGACTAAAACGCTTAATGATAACATCTTTCTCCTTATCGGTCAGAACCAGAAACATATCTTCAATGACCTCCTTCAGATTTAGGCTGTCCTGCTGAAGAACCGTAAGGGATGTACTATTGTTCCCGGTAGTATTTTGAGTAAAAGCGGTACTCATATAATTAGAGTGGTTAAAAGTAAGGCTAGGAGGGCTCTTACTTAAATGAAGTTAAACTTAAATTCATCTTATAAGTGTTTTTTAACGACGTCAAGTAGATCGTATCTGAAGACACCAATGAAAGGATATAATTATATATAAAATAAATTTTTTGTCAATAGTTATTTTTTAGGCAAAAGTGAGCGACGCGCCGCCTTCCTTACACTTGCCTTTTTTTTATTGGCACGTTTATAAAGCTTGCTCTTTGGCTGCATTTTTTTAACCTTACTGAGGCCATGTTGTTTACTGGCAGAACGATTAGTCATAAATCTAAAATAAAGGAACGATAGTCATTCTACTTGTCTTTGAAGGGGTATGTCAAGATTACGTTGTAGATAATAAAAAAGGTTACCGAAATCCCACGTGTAGATAATAATTCGGTTACCGTGTTGTCATGA
>PFOK01000018.1 GCA_002792495.1 Candidatus Peregrinibacteria bacterium CG_4_10_14_0_2_um_filter_43_11
CCCATAAATCTTAGCAATGCGATATAAAAAGAACTTGGTATCCGCTACACCACGAACCAAAGTCCTAAACCCTTTTAATTTTGCATTAAAAGATTCAGCAGAAGCATTGGTCTCTCTTTCAGGGAAGTAATTGAGAATCCAGCCCTCATGGTTCTTTATGGATTCCGAGGCTGTAATGAATGTTTTAAAACCTTTCTCTTCCGCTTTTCTGTACCAGCTATCCAATTTCTTTTTAGCTTCCTCTTTTGTTTTGGAATGTTCATAAGCTGACCTGAACATCATGGAAAGGCTATAGCCTGCTTTAAGCTCAGGAAATGCAGTAAACAGTATATTTACCCTTTCTTTCTGAGATTCAGTCCACTTGCTACTTGGTTTAAATAAAAGATATCTTCCTCTTGCGAGGAGCTGTTTTTTCGTGTCTCCGTTTGAATAGGTGAGTGGTATGTATCGTATTCCTGTTTTTTTGCATTTCTGTATCATTTCATTTTCCTCGTCAATCGCTTTCCATCTCTCTTCCACTCTCATTTCCTGCAGGGCTTCGGTTACAAGCTTTTGTGTATGGAATCTATCTATAACCTTTTTGGTATTGGGAAAACACGCTCGGACAATCCAATCCATTGCACTGCTCATATCCAAAGTGATTATTTTCACTTTCACTCTTTCTCTCATTGCTATCTTCATCAGTACATTTGAAACAATCTCTGACTTTGTTCCTTTTATTATTGCAATCAATGCCCCCTTTTTACCCTTGGCTTCTTTATTGGTAACAATGGTGTATAGCTCCCCCTTGCTCAGAGTTGTTTCATCAATGCTCATTCTTGTTCCTATGTTTTCAGGGAAAAGAAGATAGTCTTCACAGTGATCAAGGTAAATCCAGTCACGAAAATCAGAGAGATTATCTTTATACTGTTTTTGCAGGGTTTTATAATTCAGATGATTTTCTTTCGCAATTCGTTTTATATCTATTGGCTCAGAATCGATCGAGTTCTTTTAAAAAATCCGCAAACTCTTTTTCAAGTTTGGTTCCGGGTGCACAGAGCTTAATATCCCTCTTAAACATTTCATCAATTCCCTCGAACTTCCAGATACGCCTTTTTAAAGTAATATCCGTTTTTTTCCCTTTAATTGGAAAAAAATCAATGGTAATTGGTTTAATAATCGTATTAATTACCTTTTTTCCGTAATACCTTTCGGGTAAGTCAGATGGAATAACATTCCTTTCAACGAGGATAATTCTGAAGGCATTTTCAGTTTTACTAAAACTTTCCGACTCAAAAAACTCTTCAAGGCCTTCAGGGAGCATCGCCCATAAGAGATCATGTTCATTCATAGTATCTGGATTAAAAAATAGATACTATAAATTTAACATTAAATTTTTATTCAAACGAAAAATCTCCTGATCCTGTCGGACAGCATACGTCACCTCTTTTTACTTTTAGTAATGGTCGGTTCTTTGCCGTAAAACGGCTCCACTAGGTTATAGGTTTTTTGGGGTTTTAGATCAACGGATTGAACGATGGAAAGCCATATTTCTTCGATGGATTTTAAATCGTTAATCGGTTGGAGGGTTTTTGGCAATTGGGATTGATGGGCTTCGGTGAGTTGGCCGAGGTACTTAACCATTCCTCCCCAAAGGTGCGCAAACGTTTGCACGCCTTCAGGATGTTTTTGAATCGCGCCTTCAGTTTTCAATTTTCCAAATCCCATCATATACACCTCATCCCGGTTCATCGATTGAATGTACAAAAAATCCGTTTCATCCGTCATGCGCGCGAACCACTCGTCCGTTCGCAATCCAACGATTGGAATCTTAAGCTGATGCGCGAACGTATTCGCGACCGCGATGCCCACTCTCAGACTCGTAAAACTCCCGGGGCCACTGATCACCAGTATACCCGTTAATCCCCCCCCGTCATTCCGGCCGCCAAGCCGAAATCCCCCCCCTGTTTTTGGGTGAGATTCCGTGTTGAGCCTGCCTGCCGTAAAGGCAGGTGCGGAATGACCGACGGACTCTCTCATCACCGCGTCAATCGTTTCCAGAATAGATTCCGAATAACTTCCTTGTGGCAAGGGTTTGTAAGCATGACACCGCTCACGATCTACGATCGCGATACCGGCGTGCCCGGTGCAGGTGTCGATACAAAGAAACATAACTATTTATTCAAAAATTTAAGATTCAAAATTCAAAACTATTTCAGACACATTTTTTAAATAAATCTTAAATCTTCTGATTTTGAATTTTGGGTAACGTGAATTGCGAAATTCAAAATTGGTCTTAAAAAACTTGATTTTACCCTGAATGTGTTTTCTTCTACCTCGTACCCCTCCTCATCCCGAGCGTTAGCCGAGGGATCTAAATCCTGCAAAGACAATTTGGCATCAGATGCCTCGGCAAGCTTCGGCATGAGGAAGGGGGAGATATTCAGATTAAAACGAGTAAAAAGTAATTTCGCAATTCACGTTGGGTAAAGTTGACTTCTTTCATCAAAAATTATACACTAACCCCTTTTTAATAAAAAAGAAATTGAGTTAATCCTTAATTGTCTCAATTGTTGTATAATGGAGCCTCCAATACAATCATTCAGCTCATGAGACTTTTCATCGGCATCAAACTTCCATCGTCTTTGCACCATCACTGCCAAAAGTTACAGGAGTATTTTCCTGATCTCAAAAAAACGTCGGATTTTCATCTTACGCTTCAATTTTTGGGGGATGCTATTTCCGAAGTTCAATTGCCCGCAATCACTTCCGCGTTAACTTTGATTGACTTTAAACCATTCGATATCGAAATGGGCGACGCCGTGTCGTTCTCCAACCCCTATCATCCACAAGGTGTGTGGGTGGAATGCAAAATGACTCCGGGTCTCCAAAAGATTTCCGGCGACGTCCGGTCCGCGATGACGACTGTAGGGTTTTGTCCCGATAAGCCATTCAAGGCGCACATCACGTTGGGGCGTTACAAAACTCCACCGGAGCATGGTCCACTATGTGTAAAAGGGGAGCCGCGCACGTTCACCGTCAGCCAATTCCATTTGATGAAAAGCGAATTAACTCCAAATGGTCCGCGGTATCAGACGATTGAAACATTTTAATAACGGCAGGCGAGACGTTAACGTCTCGCCTGCCGATTACATATGAAACTCACCGGAAAAAACATCACCCTTCGTCCGATTCAAAAAAAGGATCTCCCGATCTTCGTCGATTGGCTAAAAGACAAAGAGGTGACGCGTTTCATTCGCAGTGGCGAAGTGACTTTAAAACAGGAAGAAGAGTGGTTTGATTCCATTCAGTCCGACCCCGATGAAGTTGTTTTTTCCATTTGCCTTGGAAAAAAAGTGATCGGGAACTGCGCCTTTCATCGCCATCGTCCGGATGGTGATTTTCCCGATCAAACCTTCATCGGCCTGCTCATTGGCGACAAGCACGAGTGGGGCAAAGGGCACGGAACGGATGCGTTAAAAACACTACTTGCTCACCTCCAAAAAATAGGAGAAAAAGAAGTCTACCTCTGTGTGAGCACAAAACACATCGCGGCTCGGCGTGTGTACGAAAAATGCGGTTTCCAAATCCTCAAAAAACGCAAAGATCCGGGTTGCCCGAATCAATGTTGCGAAGAATACGTCATGCGAACCGGGTGGATTTAAATCTCCTCACACTCCTCATCCATCATGAGGCTGTTCGGGGTACAAACGCATTCGCAATGGGCGAAACCGCAATCCGTACAAAGATCACATCCCGAGCCACATTCACAGTTCCATTCCATAAAAATGAAAGTTAGACGGTAGCCCCATTATAGTTTTTTCGCGAAAAAAGCACAGTTTTTTTCAGATCTTATTGAGTCTTATACCAATTTGATTTTAAAACATTGCTGATGGGTAAAATTATT
>PFOK01000143.1 GCA_002792495.1 Candidatus Peregrinibacteria bacterium CG_4_10_14_0_2_um_filter_43_11
GTTTGAGCAAACGGTTATGCTGAATACCAAAATCAAGGATCGCAATGGTATTTTGCTGTACGAAACATTGCATTCGGATCAGGGGAAGACCACCGCGATTGCACTAGAAAATCTCCCCGCTGATTTAATCAACGCGACGCTCGCGATAGAAGATATTCATTTTTATAGCAACAGCGGAATCGACATGGGGGGAATTCTTCGTGCGGTGTTTTTAAATTTAAAAAGCGGTGAGGTTATTTCTGGCGGGAGCACGATTACACAACAGCTCGTTCGGAACACGATTGGTGTGAATCATAAGCGGACGTTTTTGCAGAAAATAAAAGAGAGTCTGTTGGCATTGCGGGTGACAAAAGTGTTCACTAAAAAAGAAATTCTGGAGATGTATCTGAATAAAATTTATTACGGAAATCTGAACTACGGAGTCGCCGCGGCGAGCATGGGTTATTTTGGTAAAAATGTGGCGAACCTCGATCTTTCGGAAAGCGCGTTTTTGGCCGGATTGCCTCAATCGCCTAATCGCTATAATCCTTTTCGTGATCGACCGGCGGCATTGGAGCGAAGGAATTATGTGCTCACGTTGATGCGAAAACAAAATCTGATTTCGGAACAGGATTACAAAGATGCGGAGGCGGAAGAGCTGGTATTTGAGAACCATTTAACCCGTGTGCGTGCGCCTCATTTTGTGAACATGATTTTGAGTGAATTGGAAAATCGTTTTGGTGACGCGTATCTATCCGAAGGGTTGGATGTGACGACCACTTTGGATTATTACCTTTATGAAAAGATTCAGGCCATCGCCCAGAAGCAGGTTGGTGCTATTTCCAATCATCATGTGACTAACGCGAGCGTGGTGGTGTTGGATCCAAAAACGGCCGAGGTGATGGCGCTTTTGGGATCGGTCGATTATTTTGATAAATCGATTGAAGGCGAGGTGAATAACGCGATTAGTTTAAGACAGCCAGGGTCCGCCATTAAACCGATTACTTACGCCGTGGCATTCGAAAAAGGATGGAATGGTGCCACGTCTATAGAAGATGAGCCGGTTCGGTTTTTTACGGCTGAAGGTCTTCCTTACTTTCCACAGAATTATGACAACAAATATCACGGAACCGTCACGGTTCGCGAGGCACTGGCCAATAGTTACAATATCGCGGCGATCAAAACCATCGATTTTGCCGGTATAGAACCGGTACTCACAAAAGCGCGTGAAATGGGACTCACTACGTTGAATGAAACGGCGGATTATTACGGTTTGGCACTCACACTGGGGGATGGCGAAGTGCGATTGATCGATCTTACGGGCGTGTATATGGCTTTTGCGAACGGAGGCATACAAAAAGAGGTGCGTATGATTTTAGAGATCAAAGATTCGAAAGGGCGTGTTCTTCCTCAGAAAAACCAAGTTTCAAAACGCGTTCTTCCCGAATCCATCGCGTTCATGATCACGGCTATTTTGTCCGACAACACCGCGCGGATTCTTCAATTTGGATTGAATAGCGCGCTGGAGCTCAATCATCCTGCCGCCGTTAAAACGGGAACGACAAGAAATTTTCGCGATAATTGGACGATGGGTTACACTCCGGATTTTGTGGTAGGAGTGTGGGCAGGCAATAGCGATGGTTCGGAGATGGAGGGGATTTCCGGCGTGGAAGGGGCGGGACCGATTTGGCACGATGTGATGGAAGAATTACATCACAATAAACCGAAGGCGGAATTTCAAGTTCCTTTGACCGTAAAAAAACAACCTCTTTGCGTTAAAAAAGGGAAAGAAGGGGGTTGTCTTTCGGAAACAACCGAATGGGTTCCGGTGGATTTTGTTCCTTTAAAACCGGAGGAAAAAGCGCCGGCTTTTCGGATCGTGAAACCGTTTGATCTGGATGTGTTTCAATTTGATCCGAACATTCCGGCGGATGTTCAGCAAATCAAATTCCGGATTGAAAAAAGCGATTCCCCGGGAGAGGTGACATGGTTCATCAACGAACAGCCCGGAGGATCAGGAGATGAAATGGAGTGGAATCTCACCCCGGGAAATTTCACCATTCAAGCCGTTTCCGGAACGAGTGTGACCGAGCCGATTCACATTGTGGTGGAAGAAAAATGACCGTGATCAGTACGCAGTAGTTAATAGTTAATTGTTAATAGTTAATTGTTAATAGTTAATTGTTAATAGTTAGTTTTCTGTAGCACAGAGCGTGTATAATAAATTCAATTAACAACATCACTATGAGCATGATTAAAGGAGCTTTCTTTCAATGCTGCAAAAAGAACGCCAAGCGTTTGACGCTGACGGGAGCAGGTCTCTTTTTTGCTATTCTGCTGGCAATTTTTTTACTCTTCCATCTCTCTGTGCCGGTTATAAAAAGCGGCAGTATGCTGAATGAAAAAAAAGAAATCGCATCCAACGCGACCATCCGGATTATATTTAATCAGTGGATGAGTCCCTCTTCGTTAAAACAGGGATTTCAAATAGAGCCGGAAGTGCCGGGGCATTTTAGAGCCACACTCAGTTCCCTTACCTTCTTTCCGGGGGAGCGTTTAAAAACCGGAGAAACTTACACCATCACTCTTCCTAAAACCATTCGGAATATTTTGGGTAGGCCGATTAAAGAAGAACAAAGCTTCTTTTTTTCCGTCATTGATCCACCAAAAGTATTGTTGGCATTGCCCAAAGAAGACACGTCGGTGGATAGCAAGGTTACCGTGATGTTTGATCGGCCAATGACGGAATTGACCACTTATGATACGGCTGAGGCACGTGGCTTTCCTCTCATCATCGATCCGCCGGTGGAAGGACGATTTAAATGGTTGGGTAGTTCCGCGTTGCAGTTTATTCCCAAAACGCGACTCCATTATTCCACGCTTTATTCCGCTGTCATTCCGGCGGGTACCAAGTCACTCGATAATGGATTGCTCGAGCAGAAATACACATTCACTTTTCAGACCGAACGGGTACAAAGGATCAGTTCGTTATTATCCGAGATAAAGGCGAATGACCCTTTCACTATTCAATTCAATCAGGAGATGAATCTCGATAGTGTAAAATCACACATCACCGCGGAACGTTTGGATGGGCTTGGCGGTCGTGTTTCTATCCCTCTTAAAGCGGAGTACCAACAAAACGAAAAGAAGGAAGTGGACAAAAAAATCATCCACCTTTTTCCGCAGAAAAATGATTGGGGATACGACAATACCTATAGTCTTTTGATCACCAAAGGAATACAGGGGATGGAAGGCAATTTGTTTACCGATGAAGAGGTGGAGCATCCTTTTGGAACTCACGCGTTTTTAGATTCCTATTCTCCTCAAGGGGAAGAGATCGGCCCTTTTTCTCCCGTTACCTTGCGATTCAATCAGGAGGTAGACTTGGCTTCGGCCAGAACCCATTTAAAAACGATTCCGGCAATGGATTTTCGGGTGAATTACGGACAAAAATGCGATCCCGATTGGGAGCCGGAATCGTCTCCGGATGAGGAATGTGATCGAATCGATGATCTTTCCGTGCTTGTTTTTACGCCGAAAGAACAAATAAATAACTTGGAAACGATTCAAGTTACCGTCGGAAAAGAAACGCGCGCCAAAAACGGTCTGACGTATCTTAAAAATGATATTGAATGGAGCTTTCGTATCGCGCCGAAATTTGAAGTGTTTCGCATTTCCGCTCCCGACAACAAAGAAGTACTTAATTACAAGCAATTCTGTCTTTTTTCCAACAATCCCATGTCAACCGAAGATGTGAAGGATTATTTCTCTTTTTCACCGGTGCTGAATGAAAGGATTTCTGTTCACAATCAGGATCTGAGAGAGAGATCGGAGTGGGATAAAACCTGTGAGCCCGAGAATCAGGAAGAGCATTATGGCATTCATGTTTACGCCTATTTAAATCCGAATACCGCTTATGCCATCACGGTCAAAAAAACCGCTAAAGACACGTTTGGGCAGGCATTGGGCAAAGACATCACGTTTGATTATCACACGGAGAGATTGAATAAAAGCGATACCGATTTGCGATTGATGCAAAATAGTTATTACGCGATTTCCACCCCCGATCAACACGCCGCCACGGTTTTTAAAACGTACAATCTGGATCATGTGGATTTAAAAATCTGTCATTTATCCGCACAACAATGGATCGATGTCGACACCGAGTACAACCGAATATCGGACAAAACTAAGCAGAATCGTTATGGCTGGATGGCTTTTCAGCCCTCGCCTGAAACATGTGAAGAATACAAGACCGTCACAAAACCGTTAAAAAAAGTTTTCTGGAAAAGCCAGTACCTTGAAGTTGAAATAGAGGAGGCTCTTGGGCATAAGCCGGAGCTCGGAGCTTATTACATCGGTGCCTCTTCCCCTTATTCCGATTACCTCTCTTTTCAGGTTGTCACATTGACCGATTTGCATGTGGCCATGAAACAATCGAAAGACGCGGGGCTTTTTTGGGTCACCAGTCTTTCCGCGGGTCAACCACTCAAAGGCGCTACGATTCATTTGTATAATAAAAAAGCGGAAAAAGTACCCGGTTTAGGCAAAACCGATGAAGAAGGTCTTTATAAAACCAATCTCGAAAGTACCGATTTTAGTTATGTTGTGGTGACGAAGGGGCAGGATGAAATCGTCATGAACCGGAATTGGTCGGATGGCATTTCTTCCTGGAATTACAATCTCAATTATTCCCCCGTTCAGCAGTACACAAAGGGGTATGTTTATACCGATCGTCCCTTGTATCGCCCTACGCATCAGGTCTTTTTTAAGGGCATGATACGCACGGATTACGACGCAAAACTCGCTTTGCCAAAAGACATGGTCGTGAATGTTTCCATTTCCGATAGTTTGGGAAACACGATTTATAAAAACGATCAGACCATCAGTGATTACGGTACTTTTGGGGGCACGGTAACGCTTGACGCGGCGGCGCCCTTGGGGCAATACGTTGTGCAGGTCTGTCCGCGAAATAAAACGGTTCAGGAGTCGGATGGCAAAGGGTATTGTGAAGGGTATTTTTCGAATGCCTTTTTTGTGGAGGAATACCGAAAACCCGAATACAAACTGGATGCCACCTTTGAAAAAGAAAGTTATATCAATGGGGAAACCCTCAAGGCCGAGCTTAACGCCAATTACTTCTTCGGCGCGCCGGTGTCGGAAGGAAAAGTGAATTGGAGTCTGATCGCGCAGAATTATTATTTTGATGAATACAAAGGGGAGTGGTTTAATTTTACAAATGATGATCGTTTTCGTTGTTTTTTTGACTGTTCCTATGATGATGAGTACATCACTTCCGGAGAAGGAACTTTGGACGCGAATGGGAAAATGGACATTCGCCAAGCCATTGATCTTGGCGAAGCGACCTCCGGGAAAATCTATACTCTCCGCGCGACCGTGCAGGATCAAAACAATCAAACCGTAGCGGGAAGCCAATCGGTTTTGGTTCATCGCGGTGCGTTTTACGTGGGGATAAAAAACGAAAAATACATTGTAAAGGCGGGTGAAAAAATGCCGATCAAAATCGTTACGGTTGACCCTAAGGGCAATCCACTGAATGGAAAAAAAGTTAAAGTAGAGCTCATGAAACAGGATTGGAAAACCGTGAAAAAGAAAAATGTGGATGGCGGATTTTATTGGGATAATGAGCTTGAGGAAACACGGGTTGATCAAACTTTTTTAACTACCGGTGAAGAGGGGAAAGAATCTTATGAATTCGAAATTAAAGAAGGCGGAGAATATGTGACCAGAGCTTCGGCAGAAGACGATTCAAAAAACGTTATGAGTGCGGCGATTGGTTTTTATGTCACCACCAATGAGCCGGTTTATTGGAGACAAGACAACAACAATCGGATGGAATTAAAAATGGATAAAGTAACCTATGATGTCGGTGATACCGCTAAAATTCTTATCAAATCCCCTTACACCAACGTAAAAGCATTGTTGACCTTGGAAGGTGGAGAGATTATGGAATCGCGGATCATCGATATTGTTTACAACGCGGATGTGATTGAAATTCCTATTACCGAAAGCGGCTCTCCTAATTTTTATGTTTCCGTTTTGATGGTAAAGGGGGGTGACAAAAAAGATTCACCCGATTTTAAACTGGGGTATACCAATGTGATTGTGAACACGGATGTGAAGGAACTCGGTATCGCCATTAAAACCGATAAACCCAAATATCATCCCCGTGAACGTGTGGAAATGGAAATCACCACCACAGATAAAAAAGGAAATCCGGTGTCGGCGGATGTGTCAGTCGCGGTGGTGGATGCGAGTCTTTTGGCACTTAAGGGGAATCCAAAACGCGATTTGGTGAATCTTTTTTACAATCGTCGCGCGCTTGGTGTATATACCGCGGATAGCCTTACTCATCTTTTGGAGCGTGTGGACATAACTACCGATGAAGGCGCGAAAGGCGGTGGGGGCGGAGGAGAGGAGGATTCCGTAAAACCGCGCGGTGAGTTTGAGGACACCGCTTTTTTTAGAACCACTTTGCAAACCGGTGATGACGGAAAAATAACCACTTCTTTTGCGCTTCCTGATAATCTCACCACCTGGAATATGGAAGTGATCGGTTCGACTAAAAATCATCTGTTCGGGAGTGTTAATCAAACGATCATCGCTCAAAAAGAAGTGATTTTGAGGCCTATTCTCCCCCGTTTCGCTTTATTTAAAGACACCTTGAATTTAGGGGCGTTGGTTCATAACTTTACCGACAAATCTTCTATTTTTACCGTTGATCTCACGGCAGAAAATTTGGATATTGTCGGCGGAGCCACTCAAAAAATAACCATTCCTCCTCAGGGGGTAAAAAAAGTGATGTGGGAAACCCGTGTGCCTAAGGTTAAGATCGGAACCCGCGCGGTGGTTACCATGAGCGCAAAAAGCGATAGAGGCGAAGACTCCGTTGTCCAAACCTTTCCCATCGAATCGTATTCCACTCCGGAGACGGTTGCCTTGAGCGCGTTTACCGATGATGTTTCTTTCACCGAAAATGTGTTGCTTCCCAAAACGATTGATCCGGAGTTGGGTGAACTTAAAATCACTACGGGGGCAACGGTGGCTACCTACATAGCGGATTCGTTGAATTACCTTCTTTCCTATCCCTACGGATGCAGTGAGCAAACGATCAGCCGTTTAATTCCGAATGTGGTTCTAAAAAGTGCGATCGCTCTCCCTAACCTCAGTGATAAAATCAAATTGGATCCCATTTTGGATGAAAAAGGGAAGGAGATCAGCTTTGATACCCTGGTGGGACAAAGCCTTCAGCGCATGTATAGCTTTCAGCGCGATGACGGTGGATGGGGGTATTTTGCCGGTGCCGATAAAAGTTACCCTTATCTGACCGCTTACATTGTGTTTGGATTGGAAAAGGTACAAAAAGCGGGCTATGCGGTGGATCAAAAAACGATCGACAATGCCACGCGTTTTTTACAGGATCACATGCGTAATAACGAAGATCTGATCGATCCTTATGCCAAAAAATTGAGGGAAAAAACACGCGATTGGGCGAATGATCGCGCGTACATGCTCTTTGTTATGTCCGAGATAGGCAAGGGGGATCTTGGCCTTTCCAATAGTTTGTATAACGATAAAAAGCTACTGTCCAACGATGGTAAAATCGCGCTGGCGATGACCCTTCACACATTGTATGGTCATGCCAACGCAAAGGTAAAGGAGCTCGTTGAGGAGCTTGAAAATGAAGTGAGAATCGATACGCGTGGCGCGTATATTCGAAGTGAGCGGGATTTTTCTTATCGCATGATGACTTCCACAAAAATGACAGCGCTCACCATTCAGTTGTTAAATAGGGTGGATCCGGAAAATCCCTTGTTGCCGCGATTGGTAAAGTGGCTTATTGCCACTCGAAAAGACGGGCGATGGGAAACCACTCAGGAAAATGTTGCCGCGCTCATCGCACTCACTGAATTTTTGGAGACCAATGGAGAAACAACGGCTTCTTATAAAGCAACGATAACATTGAACGGGGAAAAAATTCATGAACATGAGGTGGGGCCGGACACTATTTTGGATCAACAGGAAATCGTTCGTGCCATTGCCGATTTAAAGCCGGAAGACGGGGGCAATAAAGTGGTTTTTCAGAAAGAAGGAAATGGACGGCTGTATTACGATATGATTTTGCGTTACTTTTTACCGGCAGAAGAAATCCTGCCACGCAGTGAAGGGTTTGAAATTCATCGTGACTACTACCGTCTTGACGACAAAAAGATGGAATATCCCGTCGTAATAGCCAAAGCGGGCGAAACGCTTCATGGTCATTTGACCATTATGGTTCCCGAGGATCGCAATCTTGTCGCGGTAGAGAACTTTTTGCCCGCCGGTTTTGAATTGGTGAACTTTAAATTCAAAACAGCAGATCGGCGTTTGCTGATTCCCGATCCCGACGAAGAAAAAGAGGACAGGTATTATTGGGGTTATCAGCCTTGGACTCATGAAGAAATGCGTGATGATCGTTTGTTTTTGTTTGCCGATCACCTTCCCATCGGTCTTTATGAATATGATTATTACGTGAATGTGACGAGCGAAGGAGGCTTCCATCATCCTCCCGCGATAATATCAGAAATGTACTTCCCGGAAAATTTCGGACGAACAAAAGGGGAGCTAATTCAAGTGAAGGAATGAGACAAGAAGTTAACTTGCTACACATGGGAATATCATTAAATGTATTTTTATAGTACCGCAGGCGCTAGCAAAATAGCTTCAACCCATTTGGATGCACGAAGAAGATATAATGCAATGGGGGTTTGGGGGCAAACGGGCGTTCTATAAAAAAATGAAGGGCACAGCGTTTAGTTATGCCTCATGCCCGTCCGAACGGTTCATCCGGGCGGAAGCCCCCAAATAAGATGCGAACAAATCGCTCTGAGGTGAAAGGTTTTTAAAAAAACCTGAAACAGAAGACTCCGGCATGAAAAAAATACGAAAATGGAATGAAGGATTTTTAATAGCCGGAGAGGTTTGCCCTACTGGAGTTTTGCGCAACTTTTGCGGTCAAAAGCGGCGAAGAAAAGATTTCCCAAAATAGAGCCTGTGAACATTTATAGCTAAACCATAATAAAATGACACAATATCATCACTGCCTATTTTGAAGGAAATAGTGGGCAAAGGGATTTCTTCCCCACCTGTTTCAGGCGGGTCGAAATGACGAATGGGATTGTGCCAATTTATACTATTCCAGCTATATGACGTTCAGAGAAATCGTCGAGCGAAATTTTATTATCTTTGTTAAAAGTATTCAAACAAAAACCCCTCACTAGCCTAATAAAAAAGGTAGTAAGGGGTTTTTGAAACTCCCACCAAAGCAGACTGTCGATTTAACCCTAGAGGTTTATTCATCCTGTTAAAAAAAGACGAACAAACAACTAAGATCCAATCAAGAATATTGGAATCACTACAGCAAAGCCGCAATAAAACCAAAGACAAGATCCGACTCATCAATTGTCTCACCTTCTTCTAGTCTGAAAATCAGACCGGAAAAAAGGAAACGAAAGACAAGCACCGGAATTATGTTTTTGTTTGATCGGAAAACGCAAACACCATCACCATTCGGACAAGCCAGATGACAAAAAGTATTCGCAAAACGCAGCGCTTCAGTGAGAGGGGTTTGTTTTTGAATCAGCTATCACTAGATCAGCTATCACTAGATCATTAAATCAATTGATTGTTGATCCTTGATTTCATGAATATTGATTTCATGATTACTGATCTTGTGATTTTATGAAACGTTTTCAAAGACAAACTGTTCTCACCGAAGGAGTTAAAACAATGCTGTAAAAGATCAAAAGATTCGACGTAATCATATTATTATACCAAACTTTTAAAAAATACACAAGCCTTTTTTCTGTCTTAGATCAGAGGCGCGCAGAAAGAGGTTGTTATTATGGCTTAAATAAGCCAAAAAAACAAAAAAATATTATTTGACAATAAAAATTTTTTGTTATAGAATGGCTCTAGTAAGATAAAAAATCAAATCCTCAAAGGAATCAAACACTTATTCATTGAATGATCAAAACCTTTTAATTTTCAAATGAGTGCGAGTCGTATTGTCGGCCACATTTGTAACATTTCCCCTTTATTCAACTGATAACCCGAAACGAAAAGCATTATAAAATAAGGTTAAAAATGGCTTGAAAGCCATCGTTTCGTTAACGTGTTTTTATTCTCTTGAGGTTATTATTACTTTTATAACCTTGATTTATTATGAACACCATTTTTCTGATCATCGGCCTTGCGATCGGTGTTGGCGCCACCATCGTTTATTTTTTTACAGGCAGTAAAAAACGCCTGCACAAAATTCAACATGACAATGAACTAAAAATTGAAAACGCGCAGAAGAAAGTCCAAGAGATGGAATCCAAAGCTTCTCAGGCGGAAAACAAAGTGAGAGAAAAAATCCTGGAAGCCAAAAATCGAGCCATCGAAATCATTGATGAGGCAAAAAAAGACGAACGGGAAATGCGTAAGCAATTGGAAAAACAGGAGAGTCGGTTGATCCAAAAAGAGGAAAACTTTGAGAAAAAGTTAACCGAAATGGAGCAGATAAAAATCGATTATGAAAAACGAACGGAGGCGATAAAAACAGAAGAAGAAAAGCTGGAAGTGATTTATCATGAACAGGAGGAGAAATTAAAAGCGATTACAAAGCTGACGGAAGAAGAGGCCAGAGCCATGTTGCTGGAAAAAGTGGAGCAAGAATACAAGGGGGAACTTGTGGAACATTACAAGCGGATTGAAAGAGATGTAAAAGAGGACAGCGAAAAAGAGGCAAAAAACATGATTGTTAGAGCGATTCAAAAATATGCTTCCGATGTGACTTCCGAGTCCACGCAAACGATTGTGGAATTGCCCAACGACGATGTGAAGGGGAGGGTAATAGGACGTGAGGGGCGTAATATCAACGCGTTTGAACACCTTACGGGTGTGGATGTGATTGTGGATGACACTCCGGGAGCAATCATTATTTCCGGTTTCGATTTGGTACGCCGTTATGTGGCCAAGCGATCATTGGAAAAATTAGTGGAAGACGGACGTATTCAGCCCGCGCGTATCGAGCAGGTTGTCGCTCAAACCAAAGAAGAGGTGAATGTGATGATGCGTGAATTCGGAGAAAAAGCGGTTTATGAAATGGGAATCACCGGTCTCCATCCGGATTTGATTAAAATCATCGGACGTTTACGCTTCCGTACCAGTTACGGACAGAATGTTTTAAAACACTCCATGGAGGTTGGTTTTATTGCGGGGCATATTGCGGCTGAAGTGGGATTGGACGTGAATATGGCTAAGATGGCTGGCTTTTTACACGATATCGGCAAAGCGGTTGATCATGAAATTGAAGGTAGTCACGCGTTGATCGGAAGAGACATCGCCAAGAAATTCGGTCTTCCTCCTTCCGTTATTCAGGCGATTGCCGCGCATCACGAAGAGGTGCCTTCCGAAGGTCCTGTCGACTTCATTGTCATGGCCGCGGACGCGATTTCATCGTCACGTCCAGGCGCGCGCCGTGAGACGTTGGTCACTTACATCAAGCGTTTGCAGGATCTTGAAAAAATCGCCAATTCCTTTGAAGGAATCGACAAAGCCTATGCCATTCAAGCCGGTCGTGAAGTGCGTGTGATGGTCAAGCCGGATCAAATCGATGACATGGGAGCGATTAAACTTTCTCACGAAATCGCCAGAAAAATCGAATCCGAGCTCGCTTACCCGGGAACCATTAAAGTGAACGTGTTGCGTGAAACACGGGCGATTGATGTGGCTAAATAAATTTGTGTGATATTGCCTTCGTAGAGACGTAAAATTTTACGTCTCTACGAAATCGTTGGGCACAAATCACATCAAGGAACAAATCTTGAAAATCGGTGATTGAATTTTATAATTTCCCCTGAACCTCTTGTAACGCGTTGATCATTTCCGAAATGTCTTCAGCATCCATCATGATGGTGGATTTTCGGCCATGACTTTTTTCGCTGATTTTAACGAATTTTCCGTTTGAACTTTGTTTTAAGTCCACATAAAAAGTGCGGAATTTGGCGTTGATTTTTTTAGAAAAAAGCTCATCCGCGTATTGCCCGCCGTTATTACGACCCGGTGAATAAGCACCACCTTCCGAAAAAGCGGAGGTTGAGGCATCTTCCCCCTCCTTTTCGACAGAAGAATCATTGTTTACTGTTGTCTCCGCATCTTCAAATTGATAATCATCATCCATGTTAAATGAAATTAAAGAATAATTGCGTTTATTGTACTGAGCACCCCGTTAAAGTGCAAGTTTTACTTATTTTGTAAAAACACCTTTTCCGGTTCGAAAAAGGTGTTTTTGGAATGATGAATATGATCCTGAAATT
>PFOK01000016.1 GCA_002792495.1 Candidatus Peregrinibacteria bacterium CG_4_10_14_0_2_um_filter_43_11
GATACCGAAGTAGAGAATGTTGTTCGAGAAATTAAGAAGATTGAGACAAATGAGGGCTTTCTCGAAGTTATGAGGAACGGTGTTAATTTGAAAGACCCTCAAACGCATAAAATGAGAGATTATCTGCTCATAGATTTTGAAAATCCTGATAACAACGACTTTATAATAACCAATCAGTTTGTATTTGAAGGCAATGAAGAAAACATCCGTCCTGACATGATCGTATTTTTGAACGGATTGCCTATTGCGGATATTGAGGCCAAGAGTCCGACGGCTTCGGCAACAGTAAATTACGAAAAAGCCATTGATCAGATCAAACGATATGAGAGAACTGCTCGCAAACTCTTCCTTCCTAACTGCTTCAATGTAGCGACCGATGGCATGAAAACAGTATATGGTGCTACCGCATCACCAAAACAATACTTTTTCCAATGGAGAGATGACCAACTCGAAGAGGCGGCAGGTGGTAATCTTGAAATGACATTGATTTCATTGTTTCAAATGAATAATCTTTTGGATATCATTCAAAACTTTATTGTTTTTGAAAAAGAAAAAGGAAGAACAACCAAGAAAATATGTCGATATCAGCAATTTCGGGCTACTAATCTGATTGTGAGGCGAGTTATTGAAGGCAAAAAGAAAAAAGGCTTAGTTTGGCATACGCAAGGTAGTGGCAAGAGCATAACCATGTTTTTTACTGCTTGGAAATTGCGTTTTAATCCCAATTTAAAGAATCCCAAAGTCTTTATTCTCGTTGACCGTATCGACCTTGATGATCAAATTTTCGAGACCTTTATAAACTGCGGAGGACAAAATGTAATTCGTGCAACTTCACGCCGTGACTTGGAACAAAAAATTAAATCTCCTGAACGAGGAATTTTCATCTCTACCGTTCAAAAGTTTAGTGAGCTTTCCAAGGAGACAATTAATCTTGATGATAATGTGATTGTACTTTCTGATGAGGCGCACAGAGACAACGAAGGTATTGCTGCAATAAAACTGCGTAGCTCAATGAAAAACGCCTTCTTCTTCGGATTTACAGGTACACCGATTGATAAAAAGACTCTCAACACTCATCGAAATTTTGGAGAAGAAGGTGAAAGGTACCTAGATTATTACTCAATCCAACAAGCTATAGATGACGGAGCTACTCTACCTGTCACCTACGAAGCCAGACTTTCAAAATTCGCCATCAATGAAGAAAAAGTGGATTCACAATTTGAAGAGTTAACAGGTGAGCTTTCAGATGAAGAAAAGCAAGAACTGATTAAGAAATATGGCAAAAAATCCGCCTTGGTTAAGCTGGGAAAACGTATGAGAGCCGTGGCTTTGGACATTGTGGAACATTTCAAACTTTACATTGAACCAAACGGGTTTAAAGCCCAGATTGTATGTTATGACCGTGAAGCTTGCGCGATGTACAAAAAATTACTTGATGAACTGATACCAAAAGAATGGTCAAAAGTGGTTTATTCTCCCGGCGATCCGAATAGCAACGATGAACAATTAAAAAAATATAATACCAACAAAAAAGACCGGGAAAGAATTATTGAGGCTTTTAAGCGCAAGGATGATCCCCTCCGGTTTTTAATCGTCTGTGACATGCTTTTAACCGGCTTTGACGCGCCGATTGAGCAAGTGATGTATCTCGACAAACCTTTGCGTGATCACAACCTCTTACAGGCAATCGCAAGAACAAACCGCGTCTACAAGAAAGAGAAGGGTTGCGGGAAAATAATCGATTATTATGGAATCACACGAAATCTGCATGACGCTCTTGATTTTGATGAAAGTGTGATTGATAGCGCCATGATTGACATTGAGGAATATAAAAACAAGTTTAAGGGCTTGTTTAAAGAGATTAAGGATTTATTTACAGGGGTAAATACAGAAGACCCATCAATGGATAATCTGCGCAAATGTATAAAATTATTCTTTGAAGACGAGAATAAACAACAATTCTTTTATAACAATTACAACAACCTGAAAATTCTTTTTGAAATTCTATCGCCTGATCCTTTTTTGGCTGATTATCTTCGCAAATTGCAGTGGCTGGCGAGTTTTTATATTGCCTTTATCAGGGAGTATCGGAACGAAGAATCCGGGCACGGTTTAAGCGAATATGGTGGCAAAATGCAAGAACTTATACAGTCGAGCGTCGATTATGAAGGAATCACAAAAAATTTCAGAGAACTTAAGATTAACGATATTTATACGCTAGAACGACTTGAGAAAATGGAGGATGAAGAAAAAGCGGTCAATCTTGAAAAAATGTTGAAACGAGAAATCTCAATCAATATTGAAACAAACCCGGTTTTCAAAAAGTTTAGTGAAAGACTAATAGCTATTCGAAGCGATTTTGAACAAAATCAGATTGATCTCGCACAGAGAATAAAAGCCTATTATGAGCTTATGGAAGATATAAAACAGATTGGAGAAAAAGCCAAGGATATGGGGCTTAACCTTAAAGAATATGCAATTTTTACAATAACTGAGGGTTTTTCTAATAATGCAACAAAGGACGATCTAATTGAATTTGCAAAAGTACTAACGGCGCAACTTGATAAAATTCTTGATCGTGAATGGCAAGAATCTTCTAAAAGAGAGGCATTCTTGAAAGATGTTAAGCGAGAAGTACAAATTTTAATTCTTAAAGAATTTAAAGAAAAAATCAGCATAAAAGATTTTCAAAAATACTTAAACGAGTTAACGGACTTAATAATAAAAAAGTTCTAATGACAAATGAAATAAAATTTTATGATCGTAAAGTACCCTACTCAATAACAAAGAGTAGTCGTGCTAAGCGCTTAAGGATCGCCGTTTATTGTAATTGTGATGTTGTTGTGACACTCCCACACCATAAAAATATTGAGGATGTGGAATCCTACCTAAGAGAAAAATCAAAATGGATTTTAGGAAAGTTAGATTTTTTTAGAGAAGCTAAAGGACTCAAATTTAACGACAAGTCTGTCATTTTTGAGGATAACAAAGATAACGCTTATCAGTTAGTAATCAAAACAATAAAAAAATTCAATAAGATATATGGGTTTAAGTACAACAAAATTACAATTAAAAATCTCAAAACAAAATGGGGCAGTTGTTCTAAAAAAGGTAATTTGAATTTCAATTATAGAATTGTGTTTTTACCTCGCCATTTAGCCGAATATGTCATTGTTCATGAGCTCTGCCACCTGAAAGAATTGAGTCATGCAAAGCGGTATTGGCAATTGGTTGAAAAAACATTGCCAAGCTACAAAGATCTTATCCGTGAATTAAAAAGTGATTATTAGTTTAAAGATTACTAAATTTCATCGATTACTATGATTTTTCACCGTCCCCAAAAAATAAAACAATCTGACCACGAAGGCGAAAATGATGGTTTCACTAAAAAATACGATGTGAAACATCTTGTTTATTATGAAATGTATGCAAAACCGATTGAAGCCATTCAAAGAGAAAAACGAATGAAAAAATGGAGAAGGCAATGGAAAATTAATTTAATCGAAGAATCCAATCCAAATTGGAACGACTTATATTTTCAATTGACAGAAGGCGACGAGGACTCCGTAACGAATACGGAGTGACTATTTCTAAATAAAGGATGACAATGTCGGAACCGGCGTCTAAATCAGCTATCTCAATTTCTTATAAAACCGATACAGCCAATACCAAGAAGGGCGCAATACAAGCTCACATGCCTGAGGATATTCGACAACCTGTCCACCGAATTTCTTTTTGAATTCCGTCACGCCCGCCCAAGCATGATTCTTAGATCTTTCGGGCGAAATTCCCAAAAAATCATAGTGTTTGCACCCACGCTTTTGAGCTTCTTTTACAGCTGCCCACTGCACTAGGTAAGGTGCCATAAGATTGCGGTAATGATGATCGGAAGCACCATAATAATAAATCCCCCATTCATCAATATAAACAAAAATGCCACCGGCAATAACGCGCCCTTCGTATTCTGCCAAAAGGAGTTGAGCATGATCGCCTAACGCGGATAGCATCTTTTCGTAATAAGATTTGGGATGTGCGCCAAAGCCATCCCGCCCGCCGGTAATAAGCAAAAGACGATGGAACTCACTCACATCTTCGCTAGGTCGAACCTGAATACCATGTCGTTCTCCGACTTTGATGTTATAGCGCCCCTTGGGCTTCATCTGCGCGAGCAATTCCTCATCGGACAGAGTAAGGTCGAGCACGAGACTCGTCTGAGGATGATGATCGTAATTGGTAATTTTTAATTCTAAATTTTTAATTTTTAATGATTGATAAGGAGATAGTCGTACAAAAACCGATTGCTCCTTTTTTCCAACCCCTTTGATCTTTTCAAGGATTTTAGATAACGATTTTTCATTCGTAAAAAGCGGTCCACGAGGAACCTCCAGCCAATTCAAGGCAAAGGGCAAAGAGTGCTGAACGACAAGCGCGGTCGCGCCATCGACCTCAAGCAACCGGGTCTTTCGTCCAACAGAGATCTGAAAATCGCCCCAAAGAGAATGTTGCCACAAATTACGCCGAGGATGTTCTTTCCAAAAATCCATGATCATTTATTTAATTTCACCGTCGGCAAACATTTGAATCGCCTTAGGGTACCACTCTTTTTCAAGGGCTTGTACCTTGGTTTTTAAAGTGTCTTTTGTGTCTTCGTGGCCAACAGAAACTGATTTTTGGAGAACAATGGGGCCGGCATCCACAGCCTCTTCCACAAAATGAATGGTCATTCCGGTTTCTTTTTCACCCGCATCTAAAACGGCTTGATGCACATCCAGATTCATGCCACCGGCGAATTTAGGAAGCAAACTGGGATGAACATTGATGATCTGATGAGGATACCGATTAATCATCGGCGCGCTAATGATGCGCATGTACCCAACGAGGACGATCAAATCAAGGCGATAAGGCTCAAGAACGGTCATCACTTCCCGATCGTATGCCTCACGCGACTTACCTTTAGGATCCACAAAATGAACCAGAATATTGGCCTTTTGAGCTTTTAGAACAGCACCGCAATCCGCAACGTTGGTAAAAAGACAGGCAATATCGACAGTCAAACGACCCGCGTCACGCTCATCAATCATCGCCTGAAAATCCGTACCATTGGCGGAAGCGAAAACCGCGATTTTGTACATAGTAAAAAATTAGTAGCGAATGGATTATAACAAATTCGCAAAGCTTTCGTAATACCATTCATTACATCATTATTTCGTTATATCAAAAAAGTTTGGATAACGATCGATCGATTGATCAAAAACAATGAGATAACGTTTGTATATATACCAAATCACAGACTATTTATTTACCCCTCTCCTTTTTAAGTTTTTCTATGGTTTTATCTTCTCCTTTTTTTCCCTCCATTTCTTTTATCTGTTTACTTAATAAATTCCCCAGCTCTACCAATGCTCTGTGAGACAAAGTAACTCTCGCAACCTCCTCTGTCTCACCTTTAAAATTCTGAATATTACCCTTACTGGTCTGCACTGGTTTAATTTGATAGAAAATTAAGCTAGCGTCATATTGACTTATAACACTCGAAACAAATTGGGCATATTTCGCCTCACCGATTTCTTTTATATTAGTTTCCGATTGTTGCATAGGATTGAAAAAAATTAGATGATAATGATGATAGTGAAGGTGCTTGCGTCGCTTGGTATTCCATATCTTTTTTTTCCGATGTAGCTCCGACAACTCCTCCGGTTTTATAATTATAGAAATATGCGAATTCTTGTTTTTCAGTTTCTTTATCTACTCCAAATATTTCTAAATCTATTTCGAGTGCGTCACTTATGAGCCAAATTGTAGAACATTGCATATTCTGTCCTGATTCAATTCTGGCAACTGCACTTTGACTCATGCCTAATTTTTCAGCAAAAGTTTTTTGTGTGTAACCCTTATCTTGCCTGAGACGCGAAATATTTAAACCAACTTCCGATAGCCACAATTCGAATTCCATCTCTTCTTTTAATTCAGGTTCTTTCTGAAATGCCTTTTTAACGTACCGATTAAAGTTTTTCATAATTTAGAAATTAACAATGGTTTTAGCGCGGTTTATTGTAACACCTAATTCTTTCGAGGGGGTTTTATTGCCTTGTTTATCGAAAGCATGAAGCAAATACAGGTAATTTTTTGTTAAAGCAGTATGGATTCGATATTTCTTCCTTTTGATTTTGAGTTGGATGATTATAAGATTCATTTCCTTTGCGCCACGGTTACCAACGTGTAATGGTTTGTAGGAATCACTATCGATTTGAATTAATTCCTCGCCGTGTTTCGCTAATTTAACGATCATATCAACCAACTTCATCCAATGCTTTTTGTTGTCTACCTGCACTCCGTTTAAATATTTTTCTACTTTATTGTGGAAATCCGTTTGTCTACTCATTATATCATTAAAGTAATACTATTACAATGTAAAACAATAGAAATATATCATATGAGATATAACAAATCAAGAGATTTTTTTAACTTATTAAAAAGACAAATAATGACCTATGATTGCAAACTAATTCTCCCCCAAATCCATTATGTTCGAATAAAGACAATCATTAGTATCCATAAAATAATCTTCCGCAGAAAATTCACGATCGGAAAAAGTAACGCCACTCCCGCGCACTAAAACAAAAGGAATGGAGGCGTCGCCATTACCCATAACCGGTTCTGCGGCGGAAGAAAGATTATCGGCAACAGCATGCTGGCTATAATGGAGCGTTTTGCCAAACAGATCCTTGTTGCCACGTTCATCCTGGACACCCTCAAAGCCCGCCCAACCAATCGCCATGCCAATCGTACCACGACGGAGAGGGTGAAGATTGGAATCGCTGATGAGCACGCCCAAGCGAGTCAGGCCAAACTGATGTTTCAGCGATTGGCACAAATCACGAGCGGATTGAAAAGGATTTTTGGGCCATAAAATAGCCTTGCCTTCCGGAGCATTGCTTTTATCGATTCCCGCATTGGGAATCAGCATCTTATTTTTTAAAGTCATCACCATCTCCCCTTCACCAAAAACACGATCCGATTCATTCCGGACAAGCACACTCAAGTGATCCGTATCCACCAAACGCCCTTCGGCATAAGAAACAGCCTTGGAAGTAATGATCACAATATCTTCTTCCTTAAGCGAGAGGTTGTTTTGCCCGAGAGCGTACTGAAACACGAGGAGTAAGTCGCTTTCGGAGTGGAGGACCTTGGTTTTGAGAGGAATCAGTTCCATACATTTGAAGGATTAAAATGCTGGCCACAATCAGCCAAAACACCATCGCGAGGTCGTTTTTCCAAAAAGGAGTGTCAAAAAAGCCGTGCAAAATGATACCCCAAAAAGCGACGAGAGGATAGGTGAATCGCCGATGAACCAAAAGATGAATAAAAATAAGAGATAAAAACCCAAGCAGACCGGCATTCAGCCAAAAAGCGAAGAAAATATTATGAGGATGAGGAATATTCCATTCCATAGGAGCTTGCCCCAGAACGGCAGGGGCCGCATTCTGATAATTCGCCTGGAACAAACCCGGTCCGATACCGGCAAAAGGATGGGTTTTAATCAAGTCCAAAGTCACCTGATAAATTTCGAAACGCACCGTCGTACTGGAGCGGTTTTCAAAATCCAGAAATTGCTTAAATTTAGGACTATTGAATTGGGTAACCGCAATGAACAATAACAATGCAATGAGCGAAAAAAGCCCAAAAACCGCATTTTTGGCACGAAACCCTCCACGAAAAAGAAAATAAAACACATACAAAGCCAACGCGCCGAAGACAGCCAAAATAGCCGCGTAAGATTGAGTGAAAAAAAGGGAATACAAAAGAATGACCAACGTGGCAATATCAAAATAATCACGCGTTTTCATCGCCACCGAATGATGAAACACCCAAAGGACATTGAGTAAAACAGCCGGTCCCAAATAAAGCGCCATGTAATTGGCGGATTCATAAAACCCGCTAAGACGTAAATCGTACGTGATCCCCCCTCCAAACCACAGCATGCCGTAAGCGATTAAACTGACCATCACTGCCGAATAGACAAAAAATCGCAATAGATGCTCCGCCTGTTCACGACCGCGCAAAACCTGAGTCAGAACCAAAAAATAAAGCAATGGAGCGACGATCCACCCCTTCCAAATGCCCAAAGCCGTTTGTTGAGCATTAAATAAAGTTCCATCTGGCAATGGAATAAAGGCGGGGGCGGCGACAACCCCAACAGAAACACCTAAAAAGAGCAAAGCGGCACACAAATAATACAAAGGCAAAGGTTTGCGCCAATGGAGCAATCGGGATCGGAAAAGATAAAGAAGCCAGACAAAAAACAGAACATACGTATAAAGCTCCAAAAGCGTAAAAGGAACCCCCGCAAACTGAACTCTCAAAAAATAGGCAGGGAAGAATAACGGTGAAAAATAAACCAATTTACGAAGAAAATTATCCAAAACCCGATCAGTCATGATGCATGGGGATTATAGAATAAGGAGCCGCTTTAATCATCAATTTCAGGAGCCCCCTTTCGCTTTTCCATATGATGAATTTTGGACTTGTAATACTCAATTTGAGTTTTCATTTTATCAATCGCGTCATCAAAAGCGTTTTCAATGGAATCCGAATGGGATTCGGTACGCAAAGTGTCTTGAGGAACGAAAAAAGTCAAATGACACTTGTAGGCATCCTCTGCTGAACGGGATTTTTCGTATATCAGATCAACGCGAACCTCACTGGACTCATCGTCCAAACGGGCGGACAAATGAGACAAATGCTCAATTTTTGAATGAATCATTTCTTCCTGATGGGGAGATAAATGAATGTGCTGAACGTTTATTTTGATTTGCATAAGTTTTTACATTAATTAAGTATTTCTATTATGCCAATATGTTCGGATGAAATCAATTTCGATATTCACGAAGTCAGATATCACGAAATCATGAAATCAATTGATCCCTGATTTCATGAACACTGATTTCATGAAAAGTTGTATCACCATAAAAAAAATGATAGAGTAAAGTAAAACTTAATAAAAAATAAAAATGTCATTCAAAATCATTGCAGACACATTTTCCATCGCCAGAGACGCCACTCACTTCATTCAATTGAAAACGGTTAAAAAACCGCGAAGTGATGAGCAGATATGGTTGGCAATTGAAATTGAGGGGGAAACAAAATATGCCCGTTCGATCGTTCAAAACATCGTTGAAGTGATCGAAGAGATGTTTTTTGAAAAAACAGAGCTGGATACTTACGAACGTTTTGAAGGCACGCTCAAGGAGGTGAATTTGATCCTCAAAAATCTGGCTGAAAAACATGGTGAAGAGGCAACCGGAAGTATCAGCGCTATTTTGGGAGTGTTCAGCGGCAACGAATTGCACCTCACCCAGTCTAAAAACGCGGAAGCTTATTTGATTCGCCGAGGAAAATTATCGATGATCAGCGAAGGATTGAGCGGAAAATCGAAGGACTTGTTCGTCAATATTGCAAGTGGAGAATTGATGCCTGATGATAAAATTATTTTCGCGACCTCCCGTCTCCTCAGACTAATGACCCAGACGCAATTGGTGAATATTTTTGGTGATGGCGTCACAGAAGCGGTAGATGGATTACGTGAACTGACGATTGCCGAAAACGATCTCAATTTAGGGGCAACCTGTATTCACGTTAAACTGCCTCAAAAAAACAGCACACCATTAGAACGAGCAAAAACCAACCCCCGGTTGCTCAAAATTCAACAATGGGCCAAAAAAATCCAAAATATCGTCGCAGAAAAAATCAGTGAAAAAACAAAGGGAACAAAAGTAAATTTCAATCGAAAGGGAATTTTAATCGCACTCGTCAGTATTGTTCTTATTCTGATGATCAGTGTGTCTGTATTGATGGATAGCCGTCGAAACCAGGTATTGCGTGACGAATACCGTCTGCGCATTGAAACCATGAATCAGGATTTATCGGTGGCCAACACAAAAGGCTACGCCAATGACAAGGAAACCGCGAACGCCATTCTGGATAAAGTGGAACGCGAAGCGCGCGATATTTTGGGAACCAACTACTTCCGCCAGGAAGCGTTAGCCTTGATGGGGAAAACCCAGGAAATACGGGATAGCATCAACAACACCATACGGATAAAACAGGTAAAACCGTATGTGGATCTGAAAACAAAAAATCCATCCATCCAAGCGCTGGGAATGGTGACCTTAGACGAAAACTTCTTTGTGTACGAATACAACAAAATTTATGAAGTGATCCTGGATCAGGTTTTGGATCCAAAAGTGCTAGACGACAATGAAGTCGTCACCGCCAGTACTGCGATGGAAGATCAGGGCGTTGTCGTCCTCATGACCCAATCCGGACGAGTGATGGAATATCAAAATGGTCAAGTAAGCTTTGCCGATACCAATGATGTGAGCTGGGAATCCGGAGTGGCATTGGCCGCTTACGGACGCAATGTTTATGTTTTAAATCCGACTAAAAATCAAATTTATAAATATTCACGATTACGAGGCGCGTACACGAGCATGACGGAATACAACGGAGATGCCGACTTGAGCAATGGAATATCAATGGCTATTGATGGCAATGTTTATGTGCTACAAAAGGGGGGAGAAATCACCAAATTATTCAAGTCTAAAAAACAACCTTTTCGCGTAGAAGGCATGCCGGGGGACATCTCCGAAGTTTCTCAGATCTTCACCATAGCGGAATTGAATCAACTCTATCTGCTAGACACGATCAATAAGCGCGTAGTAATTGTCGAAAAAGATCGAAACGGTGTCGCTCATTACGTAGGAGAAGTGGTTTTTGAAGAGCTGGACAATGTGAAGGGATTTTATGTGAATAAAAACGAGGACAAGCTCTATCTCTTAACGGAAAGTGAAATCTACCAAGTCGATATTTAGCTAATAAAGAGGGATTTGTGAGAACCATAGGGTTTGTGTGATGTGTGGGAATCTACCATCCTACACAACTTACAAATCTTACAAATTCTACTAAACAAAAAACATTTGGATCGTATTTTTGCTATAATCCAATCATTCTAATCCACACACATGGACAATATAAAACAGGCCATTCAAGCATTCAAAAAAGGGGAAATGATCATTGTTACCGATGATGAAAATCGCGAAAACGAAGGAGACCTGATTTTGGCAGCTGAAAAAGCGACACCGGAAAAAATCGCATTTATGGTACGTTACACCAGCGGTGTGATCACCATGCCGATGGAAGGAGAGCGTCTGGATGCGTTACAATTGCCCATGATGGTTTCGGAAAACACGGAACTTCATCGTACCGCTTTTACTATTTCGGTGGATCATAAAGACACAACGACCGGCATTTCCGCCAAAGACAGAAGCTCAACAATCCGAGCCCTAACTGACCCCAAAACAAAACCAAAGGATCTAAGACGACCGGGGCATATCTTTCCCCTGCGCGCTGTGGAAGGAGGAATTTTAAAACGCGCCGGACACACCGAAGCGGCAGTGGATTTGGCAAAACTAGCCGGGCTTTCTGCCGCAGGAGTGATTTGTGAAATCGTAAATGATGATGGCACGATGATGAGACTGCCTGATCTACAAAAATTCGCTAAAAAACACACACTGCGCTTGATCACCATTCAGGATCTGATCGAATACCGACGTCATCACGAAAAACTGATTGAACTCACTGCGAAAACAACATTACCGACAAGCTATGGAGTTTTTGAAATGATTGTTTACAGAAGCAAAGTGGATGATCATGAACATGTCGCGTTGGTCGTGGGGAATATTTCAAAAGAAAAATACGTGCTCACACGCGTGCACTCGGAATGTTTGACCGGCGATCTTTTTCACTCAGAACGGTGTGACTGCGGCCGGCAACTGGAAAACGCGATTAAAACCATTCAAAAAAAGGGGGTGGGTGTATTGCTCTACATGCGTCATGAAGGAAGAGGGATTGGTTTGGGCAACAAAATCAAAGCCTATGCTTTGCAGGACGAAGGTCTGGACACCGTAGAAGCAAATGAGAAATTAGGTTTTCCAACGGATTTAAGAAATTACGGAATCGGCGCGCAGATTTTGAAAGAACTAGGGGTAAAAGAAATCGATTTGCTCACCAACAACCCCCAAAAGATCATCGGACTTGAGGGGCATGGATTAAAAATCCATAAACGCATTCCGCTGGAAACAAAACCCCATGCCAAAAACCGAAAATACCTGTGCACCAAAAAGAATAAAATGGGACACCTTCTGGAAAATGTCTAATTAATCTAATCACCTAAGCAAATCCCAATTTCAAAATCCTAAACCTCAAATGAAAATAGAGAAA
>PFOK01000028.1:0-11585 GCA_002792495.1 Candidatus Peregrinibacteria bacterium CG_4_10_14_0_2_um_filter_43_11
CTTTTGCGTAACAGATTGCTCTAGCGTTTGGATTTGCCCTTTTTGAGCCCCTAATAGCTTATCGAGATTTTGAATATGGGTCTCCTTTTGTTTAATTTGTTCAATCGAATGCTTACTAATAAGCTCAAACGCCATCTGGCGGAGCTCACTTTTTTTATTAGGCTCGAATTCGTAGCTAAAATTAAAATCAATTGAACGTTTTTTGGTGATAAAAAAAATACTTCTATAAAAATCGATTGAGGGATCCTCACATTGTCTGATGGCGCCATTGTATGTGGCATAAAAGTTTTCAACTAGCCCCTTAGGCATTCCGAAATTATAGGCATAAAAAATAAAAAGTTGAGCCAATTGCCAATTTTCTAGATCATTTGAAAAAAATTCTTTAAAAAATAAACCTTTATTTTTAATAAAATCTTTTACCAAAGTTTTATCAGGCAGTCCATTTTCCAAGTGCTCTTTTAACCACTCGTGTCTATGCCCCACTAGACTCTCAAAGAATTCGCCTACCTCCTTTTCTTCTTTTAATACTGCCGTGTCATTAAACGGAGCAGCAAGGACTACCAAATCTTTTGATACCCTTAAGCATTCTTTCATAAATTGTTCACGTTTTTTGATTGGAATATGTTCAAATACATCACCGGAGGTTACTATATCGAATGCATTATCTTGAAACATGTGCATATCTGTAGCATCTCCCACAATTAAATTTGGCTCATCCCCCTCACGGATATCAATTAAAACCAGCTCATCCTCGTTATCTAAAAACAATTCCATTCCTCCATTACGTCCCCCAACATCCAAAACTCTTATTTTTCTATTTTTCTTATAAGCCCTGATCCCCTCGGAAATAATATAATTCCTCGAGTAAAGATCTGGTGGCAATGTTGTGATAGCTCTTTTGTTGATCATTGCCTGATAAATTTAACATTTTCTGGCTCCAATAAAATATTTAATTTTCCTATTTCCCGAGTACTTACAACTTGAAAGTGATGAGCATCATGTATCCAATGATGTTGGATATGATTCAATTGAGAACCTTCTGCCACAGAAGTGACTAGTGTGTAATGCCCGTCTTTAAATTTCGGAAACTGAAATTCAAATGCAAAGATAACCAATTCATTCTTTGTAACTTCCGCTCCTTGTCTAATCAAATAGTTATTCATTCCGATTATATTATTCCCATATTCATCTGTAACCATAAAACCAAAAATAAAATCTTTGACCTTAATCAAGGATTTAATCTTGGCGGCGAATACCACAGTTTCCCCCCCCTCTAGTAATTTGATTGGTAAAAAGGTTATTGGGTCGTAAAAGGCTATATCTGTAATTTCTACATTTTTTTCCCCAAATGAAGAACAATGAGCAACACTTTGGAAGGGGATGGCTTTTCCATTTTTGCCATCCTTAGAATTAATTTTTGGGATTTTACCAATTTGTGTACCCTGATCATAAGTCATGAATGCCGTATATTCCTTGCATACCTTTTCGGGGAGCCCTGATGACTGAATCCTTCCATCATCCAACCAAATTGCCCTTGAGCAATAATTCATAATCGCTCCCATGTCATGAGTTACAAAAATAATGGTTTTCCCTGACTCTTTTAGTTCCCTTAATTTACGCATACACTTAAGTTGAAAGCGGATATCTCCGACTGATAAAGCTTCGTCGATGAATAAAATTTCAGGATTTACATTAATCGCAACGGCAAATGCCAGCCGAACCTGCATTCCACTCGAATAAGTTTTGACGGCTTGATGTATAAATTCTCCTATGTCAGCAAAATTTAAAATATCTTTTAATTTTTTTTCCATTTCCACCTTTGTATACCCTAAAATTGCTCCGTTAAAATAAATGTTCTCCAGACCTGTCAATTCTGGATTGAATCCGACCCCTAATTCTAATAAGGAGGATACCTTTCCTTGTACATGAACTGAACCTGTAGATGGAGTTAAAACCTCTGTTAAGATTTTGAGAAGAGTCGACTTTCCCGATCCGTTTTTCCCGATAATCCCCAGTGTTTCCCCTCGTTGTACTTTAAATGATATATCCTGTAATGCGTAAAAATCCTGATGGTATTTCTTCCTAAAAGGATTCAAAGCTTCCTTTGCCCTATCAGAGGGTTTTTTGTAAAGTTTATAGGCTTTTGAGACTCCATTGATTTCTATGACAATGTCGGACATGAAAAAATTTATAAAACATCTGCAAAATGTGGCCTAAGCTTTCGGAACAACAACACACCCAACACAAGGATGATGAAGGTTATTCCCCAAAAATACGCGCCAGACTGCCAATATACCCAAAAAGCTTCATGATAGATAAAACTTTTGCGGTACCCTTCTACTAAGTAAAAAGCCGGATTGAATTTAAGGATGAATTGCCATTTTTCCGGCAATAAATCAAAGTTCCACACAATGGGCGTTAGCCAAAATCCAAATTGCAATAAAACGGAAACAATTTGCGCAATATCTTTTACAAAAACTTGTAAACTGGCAATAATCCACCCAGTACCCAATAAAAATAACATCATTGCAAAAAGATAATAGAAAATTTGCAACCACCACCAAGAAAACGGTACTCCGACGATCACCAACACGACGACGGTTATACCAATAAAAATAAAATGTGTCATCAACGCCGATAAAATTTTCACGATAGGCAAAACGGCAATCCGAAAATTTATTTTTTTGACCAAATAGGAATATTCTTGGAAGACATTGGTTGTGTTTGTCACACCTTCGCTATATAAATTCCATACGAGCATCCCGATAGTTAGATAGGCAATAAAAGGCACACCGTCTCGTATATCACCGGTTTTGAATCCTATAACAAAAACGAAATAAAAAATAAGCACCATGACGACAGGTTGAATGAGCGTCCATATAAAACCGAGAAACGAACCCAGATAGCGATTGGCATAATCCCTTTTGGTGAGCTGAAAAATTACAAATTTATTTTCATATAAGTCATGAAGAAAACTTATGCCTGTTGGAATTAATTTCATTTTATAACGTTTAGAACCCGCAGGCTCTATTTTATCGGAATTTATGCTACTATTCTAGACGAATTCCGTTTTCTTTTATGCTCCACATTCTTATCCTAAATCTCAGCTACAAAAATGATACCATTCAATGTATTCAGTCTGTCCTATGTTCTTCTTTCGTAGATTTCAAAATTCATGTCTTGGACAATGGTTCAGTGCCATCTGAACTCAGTGACATCAAAGGGACTTTTATAAAGGATAATCGTCTTTTTTATTATCGTTCTGAGATTAATCTTGGTTTCGCCGGAGGAAATAATTGGTTATTGAGAAAAATTCTGCCGCAATGCGATGAAAAGGATTTTGTTTTGTTTTTAAACAACGATACGGTCGTGGATGCGAATCTACTAGAGAGGTTAGTAAAAGCAATTGACACTGATAAAAAAATAGAGATGGTAACAGGTCGTATGATGGGCTACCCACAGAATGGATGTGTGGATAATCTAGGGTTAGGATTGTATATGACTGGCTGGGGGTTCAACCGAACTTCTCTGGGGCAAGATGTTTTATTTGGAGCCCATGGAGGCTGTGGACTTTATACGGTACATTCACTTAAAACAATTCAACATCAAACCGGTTATATATTCGATCCGGATTATTTTTGTTATGCTGAAGATATTGACTTGGCATGGCGCGCGTTACTACTTGGATTCAAACCAATTTATGTGGATGATGCTGTATGTTTTCATAAGGGTGGTGCTACTACAGGAGGTCACTTCAATGATTTTGTTATGTTTCACAGTATTCGTAATGCCCTTTTTAATTTGATAAAAAATATGCCATCAGGATTATGGCTAAGGTATGGTTTTTGGATTATCGTCTTCCAGTTGAGCTTAATGGGGCGCTATATTTTTACGAAACGTATCATCATTTTACTACGAGCATATGGCAGTTTTTTAAAACATTTTCTAGAGGCACTCAAAAAACGTCGACAAATAATGAAAACTCGTCAGATTGATAATGAGGTTCTATCTAAATATTTTACAAAACGATTTTACAAAAAGAAGACACTTAACAAATGTGAATAATGACTCACAGTTACCTAGTGTAAACATTTAGTGTTTCTCTGGCGCATTTCACCCAACTAAATTGCGTAACCTGTTCTAAGGCCGCTTTTTTAAACTGATCGGCGTTGGAGATGATTTTATCAATGGCTTCAGCAAATTTTTCTACAGAAGTTTCATCCGCTAAAACGCCTCCTTCTCCGACAACCTCTGGCAAGCTGGAATTATTACTGGCAACCACTGGGCAGCCATATTGCATCGCTTCGAGTATAGGGAGCCCAAAACCCTCATACAACGTAGGAAAAACAAAACAATCCGCCTGCGTGTAATAAGCGGATAACTCCTCATCACTTAAAAACCCCTCCAAAATGATGTCTTGAGAATAAGGGGATTTTTTCAATATTTCAAAAAAAGATTCCGATTTCCATCCTTTTTTGCCAATCAGATACAAATGATGAGGAATCGAATATTTGGATTTAAGATATTCAAAAACCTTGATCAGGAAAGACAAGTTCTTACGAGGTTCAATCGTTCCCACATGGAGAAAAAATGGTTTTTTGAGTAGTATTTGCTGAATAGATTGCTTCTTTTTAGCCGCCTGATAAACAACTGTTATAGGGCATTTAGGATGATAGCATTTTTTGATGTCTTTTTTTGTGTGCTCTGATGTAGTGATGACTTGATCCGCCCGAAGAAAAACCAATGGGAAAAGTAATCTGTGAATCAGCCCACTAAGGAAGCGGTGCCATTGTGGAGATAAAACGGGAGTCAAATCATGAATAGTCACTATTTTTTTATACCTACCGGAAAAAAATAAGAATGGAGCAATATGTGCCGGCTCATGAACTACATCGACTTTATATTTTCTGAGAATCCATGGAATGATGAAAAATTTACGCAAGGTGGCGTGCCCCGGCAACCAACGCCATAAAGGGATGATGATTTCTTTCCCCTTCCCTGTAAAAAAGGAGTTTTTTCGAACGTGTACAAAAAAATATTCATTTTCGTGATCTATTTTCACCAGATTTTCGATGAGATTTTTGGTATAGGTGTAGATCCCCGCGTATTGTTCATCGACCGGATCGGCGATGATGGCGATGCGCATTTTTAGATGGAGTTATATAGTTTTAGATAGGCTTCCAGTGTATTTTTCCATAAAAATTCCTTCTTTGGAAACTGTTCCCACTCCCCTCGCATCGCTTTTTCAATCCCTCCGCTTAGCGATGTCACATCACCCGGCTTTGTAAAAATGACTTTTCCAAACACCACTTCCGGCAAAGCGCCGGCGTGGCTGACGATGACCGGGCGGTTGCAGACACATGCTTCCACCGCCGAAAAGCCAAAGCCTTCCTGTAACGATGGAACGACGACAGCATTGGCCATGTTGAGATAATGGGGGAGCTTTTCACGCGGAACGGAATCGAGGATTTGAATGCGGGGGTTGCCACTCGCTAATTTTTTGATGTGATGATAACCGGATGCGGGCATGGCCGAGAGAAGCATCAGCAATTTGACGTTTTTGCTTACCCCTAACTTCATCGCCTTCACTAAAAATTCCGCGCCCTTTAAAATGCCCGGACGACCAAAGAAAAGGAGAATAAAATCCTCATCGGCATAACCGAGACGGGAGCGTAGATCGGGATCACGGTTTTCCGGGCGAAACAGGGTCTGATCGATGCCATGAGGAATGACGGTTATTTTTTGGGATTGGATGTTGCGTTGCAGGAGTTGAGATTCGGTGAATTTGGAAACCGCGATGTAATGAGTGAAAGGCAATGCGATTAGGAGGCGCTCGAAGCACCAATATAAACCTGCGAGCAGTGGATTCATTTGCTTGAACCAAAGGGTACTGAGGAGCTCGTGAACGATCAGAAAGGTCGGTTTTTTACGTAAGCGACCGATGATCCATCCAATCAAGCCGGCATTGTAGGTAGTGGTTTGAATCACGTCGCAATCGCGACTTAGCGACCACGCTTTTGTAAGGCCAGACAGCATGAGTAAATAACGGTTTTTCGCAACGCCATGAATCGTGACCCCCTTGATTACCTCTTTTTTTCTCCGCCCGGGATCGGAAGTGGTGACAACATCAACCGTCCATCCTTGCTCGACTAAAAATTCCGCGATTTTTTGATGAAGAAGCTCCGCACCGCCAACGTACGGAAAATAATGATCTGTAAGAAACAGTATCTTTTTAGTCATGAGATTGATTATGATTCACCTCCTTTTCATCGAAATGCGACTCCTCTTTTTTAAAAAACCGGTAAAGCGCCATGGAACGATTGAGTTTGGTTATTTTCCCCTCCAGATTTTCGGTCATGACCAGGATTTTGAAAACGACGTAAAAGAGAATGACGAGCGCCGCGGTGATGATGGCATTGGCTCCACTTTTGATGCCGACAAAATTCGCGAATTTATCGGAGATTTCTGGGAATAGGGCAAAAAACCCGACCGCCCCCCACACCAGCACCCACGTGATGAGTTCACGCCATGTCTGTTCGCTACGACGAAAACGGGAAACCGCCTTCATGATCATGATGAGCGCAAGGAACGGAACGATGATTTGATAGGGGGAGAATTGATTGATGTAGTCCTGCATCGGATTTAATAATTAATTTATTGATTTATTACGCTTCGCTTTTATTAATTTATTGTTGGAATAAAATAATAAATTAATAAACCAATAAATTAACTATCGCATCAAAGAGCGAATGGCCAGCTTGGTCACCGTTTGTAACCCCGTGGCGAAATTCTGCCCTTTCTTTTTGGTGTATGTGTTGTACGTGACGCGAATGGGGATTTCGGTGTACCGGAGATTGAGGTAGGAAATCTCGCGCACGATCTCGGAACAGAATTCGTAGCCATTCACATGGATCTCCATTTGTTCCACGGCCTCGCGCGAGAAGGCGCGCATCCCCGTTTGACTATCTGTCATCCATATTCCGGAAAGGAGGTATGTGATTAAATTCCCGACTCCGTTAAACAGGCGGCGCATGGCCGGAATTTTTTGTTTCCGCAAAAAACGACTGCCACTCACCACATCCACACGCTGTTCGACAATGGGCTGAATGAGTTTTTGGATGTCCTCGGAGTGGTGCTGACCGTCTCCGTCAAAAGTGGCGATGATATCCACCCCCAGCGTAACCGCCGCGTCAAACCCGGTTTGTGTGGCGGCACCCGCTCCCAGATTGATAAAATGGGATATAACTAAAGCTCCCGCTTCTTCGGCAACGCGTGACGTTTTATCTTGTGATCCGTCATTCACCACAATGATCTGAATATCGGAAATTCCTTCCAATTTTTTGGGTAAATTTTGGACAACGTGTCCAATAACCTTTTCCTCATTGTAGGCCGGAATGATGATCGCGAGCTTCATGATTGTTTTTAAGTGGGGTTATTGTAGCGAAAAAAAAACCTTTTGGGAAGAACGTGTGAGAATCAGTGCTACCCGCCTGAACGGAACGGGCAGGCAGTTCACAGTGCCACAGAGAACTAACTACTAACTATTAACTATTAACTACTAACTACTAACTATTAACTACTGAGCACTGATCTTGTGATTTCATGACCTTAGCTACATCCACTTGTTTCGCCGCAATCGAGGCATTTGTAGCAACTGCCGTTTCGGATCATGCAGGAGCCGCAATTGTGACACATCGGTGCGTCATCGCTTTGAAAGGCGTGAGGCGTGGTGTTTACTTTAGCCACCGCTCCAATAGCAACGACCGCTTTTTTTGGCCTCGCGGTGATTTTGCTTTTTTCCAGCACTTCGATCAATTCACTTTCCTGATCTTTTGTTTTTAATTGAGGCCGGGAGAGGGTGATGATATTGCGCATGCTTGGCACGATTCCATTTTCGGACATGGTTCCTTCTATGTAGGCACGATCGATCAGGTCGCCATTGTGATACTTTTTCGCTTCCTCTTTGGTCAGGAATTTGATCGCCAACCAACGCCCAATATAATCCATGATGGATTTGACCATCGGAATTTCGTTGTTGCTCGTCATTCCACCCGGCTCAAACCGTGTGTGAGTGAACTTGGCAATCAGAACCTCGAGGGGTACACCGTACTGGAGGTTGAGGGAAATGGAAAGGGCGAGCGCGTCCATGATTCCGGAAAGGGTGGATCCCTCTTTGCTCATTTTGATGAAGAATTCCCCGGGCGTGCCATCTTCGTAAAGACCGACAGTGAAGTAGCCTTCGTGACCGGCAATGGAGAATTTGTGAGTGATGGAATGACGTTCGTTGGATAATTTTCGGCGCAACGGCTTTTTGGTGATCGTCACTTCGTTGATGATTTCGGATTTTTTTTCGGTTGTTTCCGATTTTTTTTCTTTGGAAGTCGTGTTGAGAGCCTGAGACATTTTACTGCCATCACGGTAAAGCGCGTTGGCCTTTAATCCCAGCTTCCAACTCATGTGATACGCGTCCAGGACATCTTTTAATTCCGCCTCGTTTGGCATGTTGATGGTTTTGCTGATGGCTCCGCTAACAAAAGGCTGTACGGCGGCGAGCATTTTGATGTGACCCGTGTAGTGGATGAAACGTTTGCCCTTGTTGCCGCAACGATTGGCACAATCGAACACCGGAAGATGTTCTTCTTGGAGGTGAGGAGCACCTTCGATCGTCATGGTGCCGCAAACCGCTTCATTGGCCGCTTCGATCTCCTCTTCGGTAAAGCCGATTTCTCTCAAAAAGCTGAAATTTTGGTCATTGTAAACATCGGGGTTGATTTCTAGACGCTCAAGGGCATCCTGACCGATAACGTGCCTGTTGAATACCATGCCGATGTGAAAAGCGTTGGCAAGCCCCTTTTCTACCTGAGTCAATTCGTCGTCGTTGAGGCCTTTTTCTTTGAGTGTTTTCCAGTTGATGAACGGAGATTCCATGAGCGTACCCTTGCCGATGATGTGGTCGATTATTTCTTGTGTTTGGGTGGAAGTATAACCGAGTTTTTTGAGCGCGGGAGCAACGGATTGATTGACTATTTTCATATAACCGCCTCCGGCTAATTTTTTGAATTTGACAAGCGCGAAATCGGGTTCAACCCCTGTGGTATCGCAATCCATCAACAGACCGATCGTTCCCGTGGGCGCGATGACCGTGGTTTGCGCGTTACGAAAACCGAATGTTTCCCCTTTTTCAAGCGCGCGATCCCACGTCGTGGTAGCGGCTTGCCATAAATAATCGGCACAAAGCTGTTTTTGAATTCCAAGAGGTTTGATTTCCAACGTTTCATAGTCGCTTTGCGGATCGTTGTAGGCCGCATGGCGGTGATTGCGGATGACGCGCAACATGTCTTTTTTGTTGATTTCGAATCGGCCAAAAGCGCCTAAATGTTCGGCGAGTTCGGCTGAAGTTTCGTAGGAAGCGCCGGTTAAGATGGAGGAAATCGCTCCGGCAATGGTGCGGGCTTCGTCGCTGTCGTAAGGAATTCCGGAAAGCATGAGGACAGTCCCCAAGTTCGCGTAGCCCAAACCGAGTGTGCGGAAAAGGTAGCTTTTGCGGGCGATTTCGTGACTGGGGAACTGCGCCATGAGCACGCTGATCTCCAGGGTGATTGTCCATAATCGGATGGCATGACGCAGGGCTTTGATGTCGAATTTTCCTGTCTCTACATCAAAGAATCGATGTAAATTGAGAGAAGCCAGATTGCAGGCGGTGTCATCCAAAAACATGTATTCACTGCAGGGGTTGGAGGCATTGATGCGACCGTCCTTTGGACAGGTGTGCCATTCGTTGATCGTGGTGTCGAATTGGACTCCGGGATCCGCGCAGGCCCAGGCGGCTTGCCCCATTTTTTCCCATAATTTTTTGGCCTTAATGGTTTTAAAAACACCGCCGTTAGTGCGCGAAATGAGATTGAAATCCTGATCGTTTTCGACCGCCTTTAAAAACGCGTTGCTGATGCGAACGGAATTGTTGGAATTTTGACCGGAAACGGTTTGGTAAGCTTCGCCGTTAAAATCACTCGAGTACCCCGCGGCCACCATGGCGGCCACCTTTTTTTCTTCTTCCATTTTCCAGCTGATGAAGGTTTCGATTTCGGGGTGGTCGATATCCAGGCAGACCATTTTGGCCGCGCGACGTGTGGTGCCGCCGGATTTGATGGCGCCTGCCGCACGATCGCCGATTTTAAGAAAAGACATGAGGCCGGAGGAATGGCCGCCCCCGGAAAGCGGTTCGCCTTTTCCGCGCAATTGTGAAAAATTGGTTCCGGTGCCCGAGCCGTATTTGAACAAACGGGCCTCCCGAATCCAAAGATCCATGATGCCACCCTCGTTAACCATGTCGTCTTTGACGGATTGGATGAAGCAGGCGTGAGGCTGAGGATGCGTGTAAGAATCTTCGGAGAGTTTGATTTCGCCGGTTTCAGGATCGGCATAAAAATGCCCCTGTGCCGGACCATTGATGTTGTAAGCGGAAAAAAGACCGGTGTTGAACCATTGAGGTGAATTGGGCGCGGCCATTTGGTTCACCAGCATGGCATTCATTTCGGCTTCGTAGATGTCGGCGGAAGTGCTGTTTTCGAAGTAACCGTATTTTTCTCCCCATGAACGCCAACAGTTGCTCATCCGACTGACGATTTGCCGTGTGCTTTTTTCGGCTCCCAAAATAACTTTTCCGGAGGCGTCCCGCAAAAGATTTCCTTTATCGTCGTGCTGTGGAACGCCGGCTTTTCGGGCATATTTGGAGATCATGATGTCACTCGCGTTTTGAGACCAGGATTTCGGGGTTTCAAAATCCTTCATTTCAAATACGGCGGAACCGTCGGTGCGGGTAATACGACAATCCCGTTTTTCATATTCCACTTCATCGAGAGGGTCTATGCCTTCGTGCGTGAACAGGCGATTTATTTTTAGACCTTCCTTGGGGTTTTGTTCTTTTTTCATTTTTGGGACGAAATTATAAAATAAAGGAATATTTGGGGGGCAAAAAAGACGAAAGAATCGGCGGATTCAATCGTTGGAAAGCGTTTTTTATTGTGCCGAAACTCACAAGGAGCGTCAAACACTTTTCCTTGACGAATATCCATATGTTGTACGAAAATTATCTTATAACCACAACATGTAGTGTTTTAATATGATTATCGTTATTACCGGAAACGGCAAAGGAAAGACCACAGGCGCCATCGGAACCGCGATTCGCGGCTCAGGCTGGGGATTTAAAGTGGCTTACATCGCGTTTGATAAGGGCGGAAGCCATTATGGTGAACAACCTATTTTTGATTTCCTGCAAGATAAAATAGATGTATTTCGCTTCGGCCTTCCGCGCTTTGATGAACACCAAAAAACCTTCCGTTTTGAGAATACCGTAACGGACAAAGAGGAGGCCATAAAAGCCATTCAAAAGGTTTTGGAGCTCTATGCCGACCATTACTTTAGCATTGTGTGTGACGAAGTGATCAATTGCATGAACCTTGGGCTATTGGAGGAAAGTGATGTAAAAAAACTGATTGATGAATGCCCGCAGGAAACGCATTTGATTTTGACGGGACGAAACGCGCCCGATTGGCTGATTGAGAAGGCGGATTTGGTTTCCGAAA
>PFOK01000028.1:11674-12302 GCA_002792495.1 Candidatus Peregrinibacteria bacterium CG_4_10_14_0_2_um_filter_43_11
ATATTATTCCTAACATAGAATATTTTAACTTATTGGCAAATTTTACAGATTCGGATGATATATTAATAGCCTCAACAACGGTAGTTTTTGATCCTTTAATTACCAATGAAGAATCGTTTGAAGGAACATTTCCTCCAACCGATTGGACTACAGGAGGGGACGTGGAATGGGCAAAAGGATCTGATCAAGCATATGACAATATTTATTCAGCTGGTTCTGGAGCTATAACCGATGACCAATCTTCTTATTTAACATACACCGTAGATGTGGCAAGTCCTAAAACATTCGGTTGGTACTGGAAGGTGAGTTCAGAACAAGATTATGATTTTCTTCTTTTTTGTTATGATAACGAATTTTGTACTTGGGATGGTGATGCTGATCAATCTATTTCTGGAGAAGTGGATTGGGTACAGGCAAGCCAAGCAGTAACAGCTGGTATACATACTCTAAGATTTATGTATATGAAAGATGGCTCAACATTTGATGGTTTTGATAAGGGTTGGGTTGACATGTTTGGTGATCTTGGTGATCCTATAACACAATTTGTAACTACAACAATTCACAATGATTTAACAATAAATTCCGGTGTTTTTAATGCAAACGGAGTTACCACTACTTTATCAGGGGA
>PFOK01000131.1 GCA_002792495.1 Candidatus Peregrinibacteria bacterium CG_4_10_14_0_2_um_filter_43_11
CGCGAAGGAATTATGGATAAACAATCTGATAAAGGGGCGAATGCGTTTGGGGTGGCCACCGCTTAATTTGGATCGCTTGACAGGCATTGTGGAACAGCATTTTTTAGGGCACGATTTGACCGAAGGTCGGATGCAGCTTTTTTTCCGCGTTATTACGGAATCAGGTGAAATCAAAAGCATTCCCGTTACTCAGTCTAATCTTGTCGTGGCGACGCGCGCGGCGTTTGCCCTTCCCGTGCTTTGCCCTGAAGTGAATTATGAAGGTGAGGTTTGTTATGATGGCATGATCGGGGAAACATTACCGCTTCAATTGATTCAGGATGCGCGTGACGAGACGCGTCGATTGCTTTTGATCCATCATAGTCTTCTTGAAAAACGGGATTTGAAATCGGAATCGTGGTTGTATCGGTTTATTTTAAAACGACGTCCTAAACTTTTGGTCGTTTTTCAGCAGTCGATTGAAGATCATAATGCGGCGATTGATTTGATTCGTAGGCTGGACGGAGATGGACAATTGTATGTCATTAGTCCCGATGCTACGGGCGTGCCCACTTCGCGCACTCTTGAGCGTTCTAAAAAACGCCTTGACGCTGATTTTGAGTTGGGGGAAGGAGTTGGTAGGCGTCATCACATTAATGTCAGTAGGTTCTTAAAAGGAGAGAGTCCGACGATTTTGAGTGGATGAGATTGGAGTCGGCGAGGATGATTATCCTCGCTTTCAGATGATCGGTGGAGACTGGCGGTTATCGTCGAAATAATAATTTACAAAAAGTACCCCCCTGCACCCATCCTAAATTAGGAGGGGTATTTTGTTGGACAACCAAAAACTCCCCCTCGTGAGGGGGAGTGCAGGGGGGGTACTTTTTTTCTTGACATTATTTTTACCATGTGATAACATGATGATGTTTTAATACGTTAATACAACTATCCGTGATCGAAAAGACTATGAACACCAGGGGGATGAAAGAGCTTTTTGACGCTGTTTCTACAATTCAGACCGCGGCGGAAGCTAAAAAGTTCATGCGTGATTTGTGCACGATTTCCGAACTTCAGGCGATGAGCGAGCGACTCCAGGTGGTAAAGTCGATTCAAAAAGAACTACCGTATCGAACCATCAGTCAAAAAACAGGCGCCAGTACCGCTACCATAACCCGTGTTGCCCATTGGTTGCATCATGGCATGGGTGGGTATGAGCTGGTGCTCGGTCGCGTGAAGTGACCCTTTAAAACACCGGCTTGTATTCACCCGATCCGCTGAAGGCGGATTTTTTTTGTTTTTTTGCGCGAATACGTATTCGCACCTTCGGAATAATATATTTTAATTTTAATTATCATGACTCAAATTATCACTCCTAAAATTTTAAAAGGCACGCGTGATTTTCTCCCCAAAGATATGGCTAAGCGTCAGTATGTGATGGAGAAAATCCGTTCCACTTTCATCCGCTTTGGTTACGACACCATCGAAACACCGGTGATTGAATATGCCGAAACCTTGCTCGGCAAATATGGTGATGAAGGATCAAAGCTGGTTTATCAATTTAAAGACAATGGCGGTCGTCAAATCGCGTTGCGTTATGATCAAACCGTTCCGTTCGCGCGCCTGGTCGCGGCGAATTATCAGGCATTGCCTATGCCGTTTAAGCGTTACCAAATTTCCCGCGTGTGGCGAGCGGATCGTCCCGCCAAAGGGCGTTATCGTGAGTTTTATCAATGCGATATCGATATCATTGGCACGGAAAGCCTTTTGGCGGACGCGGAAATCGCGAAAGTGATTTTTTCCGTTTTTAAGACATTGGGGTTCACCGATTTTACGATTAAATTCAATAGCCGACGGCTCATGAATCGTATTTTGGAGTCCGTTGGAGTCCCGGCCAGTCGTACGGCGGATGTGATTCGCTTGATCGATAAACTCGATAAAATCGGAAAGAAAAGTGTTGCTCGGGAGTTAGAGTGCATTCTTTCCAAAGAGATTGTTCAAAAATTATTGAAAATCATCACTGCATCAGGAGCGAATCGTGAAAAAATCGCGTCGCTCAAAAAAGAAGATTCTCAGGAAATCCGTGAGTTTTTCAAACTCTGTCTTGATTTCGGTATCTCCGAAAAGAATTTGCTTTTTGACCTTAGCCTCGCGCGCGGACTGGATTATTATACAGGGGTTAGTTATGAAGTGGTGCTCAATGATGTTGCTATTGGTTCTGTGGCCGGTGGGGGTCGGTATGGTGATCTTTGCGGTTTGTTTTGCGAAAAGAAATTTAGCGGAGCGGGAGTTGCCTTTGGTTTTGATCGCATCGTTTTTGCCATGGAGGAACTCGGTCTTCTTTCCGAGATTCCGCTCAGTTCGCAGGTGCTTGTCACTTATTTTGATGAATCCGTTTTGCCGAATTCCCTCGCGATTTTTGCTGAGTTGCAGGAGTTCGGTTTTAACGCCGAGATTTACCCTGAAGCCATCAGCCTTTCCAAGCAATTCAAGTATGCCGATAAAAAAGAAATTCCTTTTGTCGTCATTTGTGGATCCGATGAAATTCAGAAGGAGGCTGTGACCATTAAGTCGATGAAAACGGGTAAACAGAAGACCGTTCCGCGTAATCAACTCACGGAATATTTGAAGGGGCTTTCTTTCTAACGGAAGAGTTTTTTATTTTATTTTTTGGCGAGGATAATAATCCTCGCTTTCCAAATTTATGAGAATTGCGATTCAAAACAAAGGGCGTTTGAGTGAATTGAGTATTGCGTTTCTTCGTTCATCGGGGCTCTCTTTTCAACCTAATGGTCGTTCCCTTATCACGCGGTGTGACAATGAAGACGTTGAGATTTTATACCTTCGCTCCGCCGATATTCCGGAATACGTTCGTCGCGGTGTTGCCGATTTTGGGATCGTTGGTCGGAATGTTTTAGAGGAAAAGGAAATCGATCTTCCTATCCTTCGATCTCTTGATTTTGGACAATGCCGTTTGGTTATCGCTGTTCCTCAAAAGTCTTCTATCCAATCCATCCAGGATTTGGAGGGGGAACGTATTGCAACCAGTTACCCCAATACTCTTTCGTGTTATTTAAAAAAGCAGGGCGTTTCGGCGTCCATTATCCCTTTGCGAGGTTCTGTAGAAGCCGCTCCGGCTCTTGACCTTGCTGATGCGATTTGTGATTTGGTTCAGACCGGAAAAACCTTGAAAGACAATGGCCTCACTCCTCTTGTGACGGTTTTGGAGTCGGAGGCGGTACTTATTACTAATTTGCACCGGATCAAGACAGAGCCGTTGCTCCGGTGCATGCGGGTTTCCGGTTGTGGAGCAGATTGTGGATTTACTCCATCGTCAAATTATTATTTTAATCTTTAACTAACTTTAATCATGATTCAAATTTATAAATGGAAGGAAACATTGGCGGAGGATAAAAAGCGCGTTATACGACGTGCACAGGCGGATCTTGAGTCGGTTCGGCCTTATGTATCCAAAATTCTTGCCGATGTTCGTCAGCGTGGTGATGAAGCCGTGCTTGAAATGACTCGAAAATTCGATGATCCGGAATTTACATTAAATCGCTTGCGTGTCAGTTCGTCGGATATCGAAAAAGCTTATGATGTGATTCGCCCCGAAGTGTTTGAGGCGATTCGTGAGCAAATCCGAATTTCACGCGCGTATGCGAAGAAACAACGGTCTGTGATTACCGATCAATGGGAGCTTGAAACCGTTCCGGGTGTTGTTACGGGGTCTCGACTGCTACCACTCGATTCCGTTGGGCTTTACGTTCCCGCCGGCAAAGCACCATTGCCTACCGTATCTCAAATTTTAACCGTTACGGCAAAGGCGGCAGGTGTTCCACGAATTGTTGTTTGTTTTCCTCCCACAGGGGATTATCCGGAAATTCTGGTAGCGGCCAATGAGGCGGGAGCTGATGAAATTTATCGTGTGGGAGGTGTGCAGGCGATTGGTGCTCTCACGTTTGGCACGGAGACGATTCAACCGGTCAATTTTATCGCCGGTCCGGGGAATTCTTACGTTCAGTCGGCGAAGCTCCAGGTGTTTGGCCGCGTGGGAATTGACATGCTTTCCGGACCTTCTGAGGCACTGATTATGGCCGATAATACGGCTAACCCTAAATACCTCGCGGCGGATATTTTGGCCCGTTGTGAACATGGGCCTGATTCGGCCGGAGTGGTGGTGACCAATTCAATGGAAATCGCTCAAAAAACGGTCGAAGAAGTCAAAAAACAGGCACCAAAGCTCGCTCGTCAACAATACATTCCGAAAGCGTTGGAGCTTTATAGCGCGATTGTCGTCGTCGATTCATTGCAATTGATGATTGATTTTGCTAACGAATATAGCGCGGAACATTTGGAAATTCAGACCCGTGATCCTCAAGCTGTGTTTGCTCAAATCCGAAATGCCGGTTCTGTTTTTTTGGGCAATTACGCGCCTGTTGCGGTTGGGGATTACGCCAGTGGAACGAATCACTGTTTACCAACGGGTGTGGCTCCCAAGTTTGCTTCACCGGTGAATGTAGGGATGTTCATGAAAGCGAGTGGCTATCAAAAATTAACAAAAGAGGGGCTTCAAAACCTTCGGTCAATCGTTCAAACCATTTCCGATGTGGAGGGGTTGGACGCGCACAAACGATCGGTTGAGGTGCGGTTGCTTGGCGAGGATTAATATCCTCGCGTTCAGAAATTATTAATTTATTTATTATGTTAGGACTCAATATCACATCACAGGGTTCGGATTGTGTTGAACTTTCTCGCACGACCCGTGAATCCAAAATCGATCTTAAGGTTGAGAAATCCGATCAGCTCGATTTTAAATTCCAAACGGGTATCGCGTTTCTCGATCACATGCTCGAGCACATTGTGTGGCGAAGTGGATTTAACATCACTCTCGATTACCAAACGCAGCAATTCAATCTTACCCACGTGGTGTGGGAGGATGTCGGTTTGGTGATGGGAACCGCGTTTCGGATTTTGGTTGAACAAAATCTGCCGTCCGGCATCGAAGCAAAAGGCGATTCCATGAGTTGTTTGGATGAAGCACTGGCTATGGTGTGCATTGGTTTTGAAGGACGAACGAATTGTTTCTTGGATTTCGATACAATGCCTGGAGCGAATCGTGAGCTTGTGGAGGACGCGAAAAGTTGGGATGTTCGTCAATTTTTTGATGGATTTTCTCAGGGGGCGCGTTGCACTATCCACGTTCGCGGGTTTTCCGGTGACGATCCTCATCACAGCTACGAAGCGGTTTTTCGTGCCTTTGGCGAAGCACTTTCCAAAGTTTTTTCATCCAACCCTCGTCGGGCTGGCATGATCGCGGGCGTGAAAGGAAATATGGATTAATTTATAATTTACAATTTTTAATTTTCAAAAATGATTGCCATTATTGATTACAACGCGGGAAATACGGCTTCCGTTATCAATGCTCTTGAGCGGCTTGCTCAGGAATATATTGTTACTTCCGATTTAGTCCTTCTTGAAAAAGCGGATAAGATCATCTTACCCGGTGTGGGTGCGGCAAAGCCGGCAATGGAGTGCTTGAAGGGGAAAGGAGTCGATCGCTTTCTTCAAAACACAAAAAAACCCGTTCTCGGGATTTGTTTGGGCATGCAGCTTTTCGCGGATTTTTCGGAAGAAGGAAATGTGAAATGCCTTGGAATTATTCCCGGTACGGTGAAACGATTTGGAAGAGAAGTGAAGGTGCCGCAGATGGGGTGGAATAGGGTAATCGTAGGGACAAGTCGCGACGTGTCCCTACGATTATTGCGGGACATTCCCGATAATTCGTATTTTTATTTCGTTAATTCTTATTATCTGCCCGTTTCTGATTATACGATTGGGGTGACGAATTACGGCGTTCCGTTTTCGTCCATCATTCAAAAAGACAATTTTTATGGTGTTCAATTTCATCCGGAAAAATCGGGTGATGTTGGTCTTCAATTACTCTCTAATTTTTGTGAATTATGCTAATCCTACCCGCTATTGACATCATCGGCGGAAAATGTGTGCGACTCACTCGGGGGGATTATTCCACTCAAAAAATTTACGATGCGGATCCGGTTCGTGTTGCCTTGGAATTTGAAAAACAAGGTGCTGATATTCTTCATGTCATTGATTTGGAGGCGGCAAAAGAAGGTCGTCCAATGAGTCAAAATATCATTCCGGCGATTCGAAAAACGATTTCTATTCCCATGCAGGTTGGCGGTGGAATTCGGGATTTTGAAACTGCTGTTTTTTATCTCGAATCCGGAATCGATCGCATCATTTTGGGGAGTGTCGCCGTTTTTAATCCGAATTTAATCCGGCAATTGATCGATCGTTTTGGTTCGGGTCGTATCGTGGTCAGCATTGATATTCTTGATGGAAAAATTGCCACAAAAGGATGGTGTGAAATGAGTGACCTTAGCTATCTCGATTTTGCAAAACGGCTCAAACTCACGGGTGTCACTCAGGTGATTTGTACGGATATCTCCTGTGATGGCACATTGTCTTCGCCGGATGTCACTCCTTTCCTTTACCTCAAAAAACTTGGACTTGAGGTGATTGCCGCGGGGGGAATTTCGGATCTTTCTACCATTCAAAGGCTCCAAGATTTTGGAGTGGATGGCGTTATTGTTGGCAAAGCGTTGTATGAAGGGGCGATTCGGATGGAAGATATTGTTTGTCTCAGGCGAACAAACGTTTGTTCGCCTGCGGAGCGTGAAATAATATTAAAATCCGGTTTAACCAAACGCATTATTCCCTGTATGGATGTCGATAATGGCCGTGTGGTAAAGGGGGTACAATTTAAAAATCTCCTGGATAGCGGTGATCCCGTTGATTTGGCTAAATATTATTCCGATCAAGGCGCGGATGAACTTATTTTTTTGGATATTACGGCGACGGTCGAAAAACGTAAAACACTGGTCGACTTGGTTCGTCGGGTCGCTAAAGAAATCAACATTCCATTTTGCGTGGGCGGTGGTATTCGGACCTTATCGGATATCAGCACCTTGCTACAAGCAGGGGCGGATAAAATAGCGATTGGTTCCGCGGCCGTTACCGATTCCGATTTTGTTTCACAGGCGGCTTCCCAATTTGGTTCTCAGTGCGTTGTTATTTCCGTGGACGCGAAACGCGCCGGTGACCAGTGGAAACTTTTTATAAAAGGAGGCCGTGAAGCGACATCTATAAATGTTCTTGAATTTGTTCAGGAAATGGAGCGTTGTGGAGCGGGGGAGTTGCTTGTGAATTCATTGGATCGTGATGGTACACAGGATGGCTATGATCTTGATTTGCTTTCCGCGATTACAGGTCGGGTCAATATTCCCGTCATTGCCTCCAGTGGCGCGGGTTCTCCGCAGGATTTTTTGGAGGCGTTTACTATCGGAAATTGTGATGCCGCTTTGGCTGCGACCTTGTTTCATGATGGGATTCTGACCATTCCCGATTTGAAGCAGTATTTATCTATTAATTCGATTCCTATCCGATTACAGGCTAGTGCTGCAGTGCGGCAGCAAATCTGTAATACTGTATCACTTAATCAATCATTATATGAATCAACTCAATTTTAATAAATTACAGGGGCTTGTTCCCGTTATCATTCAACATGCCGATACCGCGCAAGTGCTCATGCTTGGATTTATGAATGAAGAGGCGTATCAAAAAACACTCGAAACCAAGCAGGTATGGTTTTATAGCCGTATCAAAAAACGTTTGTGGATGAAGGGTGAAACGTCCGGCAATAGTTTGAATGTGATCCGCATTTCTTCCGATTGTGATGAAGACACATTGCTCATTCAGGTCCGTCCACGGGGGCCAACGTGTCACACTGGGGAGGTGAGTTGTTTTGGTGGTTCTTCTTCTGAAGGCGCGATTCGGAGATTTTATCCAATCCCTGAAGGCGAGCAAGCGCTTGCTCGCCTTCAAAATGGCGTGGATTGCGCTTCATTCACGTGCCTTCAGGGTGTGATTCTTGATCGCCAAAAAAATATGCCAAAAAATTCTTATACCACCTCCCTTTTTCGCGATGGCCTTGATCAAATGTGTGCGAAAGTGGAAGAGGAATCGGATGAAGTTATAAAAGCGGCAAAACAAGAAACCCGTCAGCGACTGATTGAGGAGGTCTCGGATCTTTTTTATCACACCTTGGTGTTGATGGTTGAAAAAGGTGTGAGTTTGGGGGATATTGAAGAGGAGCTTGAGCGACGTCAGAAATAATTTAATTTTTTATATTATGAAAATTCGAACTATTACTACCGGTGTTTCGTTTCAGTCACCTGATGTCGAAGAGCAAGTAAAGAAAACTGCTGAATTTAATCGTAAGGCGAAAACAATATTTGAAAAAGCAGGTTATGAGGTGCAGACAACCAGAATAGCCACTAATTCTTGGGAGGAATATCTTGGTAGTCTTTCAGATACAGAAATTGTAAGCGCAATCCAAAAAATAGAACAAATTTGCCAAAGTCTTGATGTGAGTTTTTTTAGTTTAGGTTATGCAAAAACACCAGAAAGAATGAGGTTGATTCCGGAGTTTAATAAAGTTACTTCGCAAATTTCATGTTCTGCCAAAATTGGCGACAAAGAAGGCGGAATAAATTTTGAAAATGTGAGAATAGCGGCTCAAGTTATTAAAAGTATTGCTGAGGAAACCCAAAGTGGTTATGGCAATTTCAGATTTTGTGCTTCCGCAAATTGTAAACCCGGTATTCCGTTCTTTCCAACCGGCTTTCATGAAGGTGAAACCGTTTTCGGTATTGGTTTGGAGTGCGGAGACTTAGCCATGAAGGCATTTTCAAAATCAGATAATCTTGTTGAAGCGGAGGAAAACCTGAAAGCAATATTTGAAGAAGAGGCAGAAAAAGTCGCTGATCTAGCTCAACAAATTTCAAAAGATTTTGGCATTAAATATAATGGCATAGATGTTTCACTAAATCCCGGGCTTGAAGAGCATGAAAGTATTGCTTTCGCATTTGAAAAACTCGGCTTTGGTAAATTTGGGAATCAAGGCATGCTTACCATCTCCGCTTTGGTTACCCGTGTTCTTAAGGGGTTGTCAGTTAAAATATGTGGTTATTCCGGTCTTATGTTACCGGTTTGCGAAGATCGTGGATTGGCTACGAGAGCCAACGAAGAAACATACGGTATTACTAATTTACTTCTGTATTCGGCTGTTTGTGGCTGTGGATTGGACACAGTTCCCATTCCCGGCGACACACCCGTTGAAAAAATCGAAGCGATTCTTTTGGATGTGGCCACTTTAGCAATAAAGTTAGACAAGCCCTTATCTGTGCGCTTATTTCCGGTGCCAGGAAAAAACGCGGGTGAAATGACCACTTTCAATTCACCTTATCTTGTGAATTGTAAAATTTTAAGAGTCGAGTAAGCTACCGTTCAATCCTACTCCCTTGTCTTAACATTTGGTGGGTCAAATCGATTCCTTTCAGATTGCAATTTTCGTCGATCACGCAGTTTCGGATCACGCAGTTTTCGATATGACAATGTGGCATCATGATCACGTTTTCGAGTGTGGAATTTGTTATTGTGCTATTTTTACCTATAAATATTGAACCGCTCAGTTTGTTATCGATGGTAATATTCACGCCATCTTCCCGGATTACATCATTGCCGATCAGTTCTTGATTCGCTCTTAAATACGCGTCAAAGGAACCGATGTCGAACCATTTTTCATCAAAACTAAACACATCAATTTCTTCCCCTTTTTGTAGTAAATGTTCAAAAACACCCCCTAGATTGTCGTTGTGCTCCTTTGAATATTCAATGATGTCTTTGAGGTTCTTTTGAGGAAAAAGGTAGCAACCCGTGCTGACCAAAGTGCTTTTTGGATGCTCCGGTTTTTCCTGAAAACCACTTACTTTTCCTTCCTTGGCGATCACAACGCCAAATTTTTTAGCTTCCTCTAATCCTCCGATATCGTAGGCGGCAAGCATTGGTCGACTTTGGAACGCATTGATAAAATCGTCCATTCGAAAACCAAAGTAATTGTCGCCGGCAATCAACAGTAGGTCTTCTTCAATTTCTTTTTCCTCAATCACCATTGCAGTGGCAGCCAGTGCCCCCTTTTTTCCTTCATCGTTTTTCGCGTCTTCCACAAAAACAGTAATTTTACGATCGGGGAAATGTTTCATCCATTCTTTAAAATCACCTTCGAACGCGGCATTGGTAGAAATAATGATCTCCATTGTTTCAGGAAGCCCTTCCACAATATGTGAAATCATCGGTTTGTCCTTTAGATGAAGCAATGGCTTTGCTTTATTTTCCGTGAGCGGCCAAAGCCTTGTCGCGAAACCGCCGGCGAGAATAATAGATTTCATAATTTTAAATTTACAATTTTCAATTTTAAAACTTATTGAATTAATAATTGGGTTTCTGCTTAAAAATTTAAAATTAAAAATTAAAAATTACCACAGATTGTGCCACCACTTCTTTTTCGGATATACCTTCATGAATGGCATTCCTTCGACTTCCTCGAGGGTGTGATGGCCTTGGAAAATCCCCAAAAGCTCCGGAGGCATGAGGTACTTGATGTTGTTGGCCATCGCGTAATTGATGATGTTGAGCGTCTGTTCCAAATTGTCCGTTTGTAGAATCAGATCGATATTGTGATCGGCGATTGTTTTTTCAAATCGGTTCATTTTCCCAACCACCGGAATGCCGTGAATCATGCTTTTCGAACTTCCGTGCGCGTCGATAATCGCAATCGGTTTGATGTGCGATTTTTTAGTCATGAGCACATGGATGATTCTCTCTGCCCCGCGATTACTCCCAATGATCAAGGTTCGCATAACGCCCACTTCACGCTCGGAATGTTTTTGTAAAATCCATCGAAAAATAATATGCCAGCCATAAATCAGTACAAACGTTAATGCGCCGATATAAATCAAAATCAGACGTGAGAAAAAATCACGGTAAGTGAAGTAGTAAAGTACCATAAATACGGCCACATTCTGAATGGCCACAAAGGCGATGCGTTGCATGTGGCGCCAACTGATGATTTGTTGACTCATTTTGTAAGCGCGAATGAAAAATAAAGCCAGAATCGTTACCGGCGTTGTAGCGAGCGCGATTTTAAAGTATTGCTCAAAAGGAAAGTCGGTTGAAAAAAAGAAGCCGATACGCAGAAAGTAGGCGAGCGCGAAAGCGGCCAGAATGAGGATGACATCCACAATGGCCTGAATGATTTTAAGGCGAATTAAGTATGTATTCATATTTGGTTTTTCAAATTTTACTTTTTCATTTAAGCACGAAAAGCAATGAATGATAATCGAATTATTTGGTCTAACGGTTCATTCCACGCAACCTTTTTATCCGTTCCCGCACGTCCGGATGCGTGCTAAAAAGACTATTCATCCATTTCATTCCTTGCTCGTTGCGCAAAGGGTTTTCGATGTACAAATGCGCGGTGGCTTTGTTGGCAACTTCTAACGGTTCTGTGTCGGCGGCAATTTTTTCGAGTGCTCTGGCGAGTCCTTCCGGATAACGTGTGAGCATGGCGCCGCTGGCATCGGCCAGGTATTCGCGCTGGCGTGAAATGGCCAAGTTCATGATCTTGGCAATAATGGGGCTTAAAATCGCGAGTGCGAATCCAACCAAAATTAAAATACCACCTCCCTTTCCGTTGTTTCGTGAGCGTCTTTGTCCGCCATAAAACATGGAACGAAGAAAGACATCGGAGAGCATGGCAATGAGTCCGATCAATGCCACGGTGATGCTTTGCAGTCGAATGTCGTAATTTTTAATATGTGAAAGTTCATGTGCCATCACGCCTTGCAATTCACTTTTATTCAATTGATCCAGTAGTCCTTTTGTGATGGCTACTGCGGCATGATTCGGGTCGCGGCCTGTTGCAAAAGCGTTGAGTGCGGTATCGTCGATCAAGTAAATTTTGGGTGTCGGAATTCCTGCAGTGATCGTGAGGTTTTCGACGGTTGTGAACAATTCAAAATGATCTTTTTTTTCGATCTCTTTGGCGTGAGCGATTGCCAGTGTCAGTTTGCCGGAGGAATAATAACTGACCATTGCGTAAATGATCGCGATGATTCCGAAAATCCCCAGCGCTCCTATTCCCGCTTCCTGTGTGCCTCCTTGTACATACCCATACGTATAACCGAACAGGCCAAAAAACAGCACAAAAGTGATGAGCAAAATAGAGGTGTTTCTTTTGTTTTGAGTGATTTGGTTGTACATTTTTTTAAATTCAAAATTCAAGATTTAAAATTCAAGATTAATTTTTGAATCTTTTAATTTTCAATTTTGAATGAAGTTATTTGGCCTGATTATACACTGTATTTACCAAATAACTCAACTCGCCACGAGTCAATTTTTGTTCGGGGTCATCCATTCCGCGAGGCAGCCAGTTGAGTTCGTAGGCTTTGTCCATGTACGGCTTGTGCCATTTGGGGGTTTTGCCTTGCCAGACCGGGATTTCATAGACGTCCATTATCCATTTTAGGGCTTCATCCAATGTTATATTTTCGTAGGGTTTGAAGTTGCTACCAATGATTTTCTTTCCTTGCATGTAATTGACGTATTTTTTGAACCAACTGTCCGTTTTTTTCGCGTGATCACCAAAATTCACTTCTTTGCCTAGCCCTTTTTCCTTTTCCAGTAGGTTTTTGCTTTCCAAAATGATTTTTAGAGCTTCCGCTTTCCGTGTAAAAAACTCCGGGCGAAATCGTCCATCCGAATAGCCATTTAGGATCCCTTTGTCAGTCAATTGAGTGATGGCTGTTGCGAAACGGTGATTTTGAATATCCCGGAAACGTTGCCCCAGGACTCCAAAATCATATTTCCCTTTTTTTGCCGAAGATGAATCGGAATATTTAAAAGAGTTGAGCATCTCATTGATTTCCGGAAGGTTTTTGTCAAAATTATTGATCAGGTCGTCGTACTGAATCGTAAAAGCGTAATCGCCATCTTGTAATTCAATGGTGAGTCGTTTGCGAATCTGCTGGTACTTACTTCCTTCGTATTCAACGGTGTATAAATACCCCTTTAGTCCATCCAGCAGTACGTCATTTTTTTTGTAGACGAGTTTCGCGTTTTGATCACTGATGTTTTTTGCCACTTCCTCCAATTTTTTTTCGGGACTCAGCTCCCGTTCATCCCGCGGGGTAAAACCGTAATATACATTGAATTGTCCCTCCATGTTGTTTTTTTGAACCCCTTTTATAAGCAAGTCACTTTCGCGGCCACCCACCGGTTTTTTAAGACGCCAATTGCTTACGGAGTTCATGCTGAAAGCCGGCATTTTGTAATCAATTACGGAATTTAAATTCGGTTCCGCATTTTTTGATCCTGTAAAATGGAATGCGTTTAACACTGGTTCCAGCGTTTTCCACTGTTTTGCTTCTTCATCCAAATTGATCGTGTAAGAAATAAAAATCAGTGAATATCCGTAAGGAATCAGATAAATTGTGTTGCGTTGGTTGTAGGCGGTGTAGGTGATGCGCCATGCCGATTCTCCCGCAAAAGTGACGGCTTCCTTTTTAAAATCCGGAAAGCGTTCACGGGCTCCCGCGAATTCTTCATCCACTTTTTTCATGTAAAGTCCGTCGATCGGAAAAAGATAGTTATCCCACATAATGTTGATTCCCACGCCGTCGTTGATATTTTTTTGTTCGGCATAAAATCCATCGTCTCCCACTTGGGGAAAATACCATCCTTTTGGCAATTTGATTTCAAATTGGGGGTAGCTTTCCGTGCTGTATTCCAGAGTTTCATTGGCGTTGAAGGAGCGTATTAGTTCTCTTTGCAATTCTGTGTCGGCCGCATCATTTTTTGCTTCTATCGCGTCCTTGTTTTCATCAATCCATGGCAATGCTTCACGAATGTCCAGAAAATACCCCACGTTTTCCGCGTACGTTCTTAGATAGGTGGGGATTCCGATGAAATTTCCGTTTTTATCCAGAGCTGTTCCTCCGGAATTTCCGTGATCAAAGTCCGTATCGGTTTTGAAATAGGTGTAACTGTTGAATTTTTCAAAACCGCTGATTTGCCCTCTGTTGATCGTGATTGTGTCTCCGCCACTCGCGGGATATCCCACAATCTGCATTTCCTGCTGTTCTTGCGGGGTCGCGTTGTTTTTGGCGTTCATGTATTTGAGCGGTGGGAGTTTGTTGCCAAACACATCTTCTTCATTGATTTTTAAAAGGCTCACATCAAGTTCCTTACTATTGGCCACCAAGCTGGCCGTGTATTTGCAGAGAGGCTGTTTTTTTACATCAAACGTGATGCAAATTTCAAACACATCCAATGGTTTTTGTTCCACATCGTCAAAAATCACATGGTTGTTGCTGATCACGAGGCCGTTGTCGCTGATCACGGTGCCTGATCCGCTTCCGTAAGGGGTTACTGATCCGGCGAATTCATATTTATAGCTCGTGATCCGTACTGTGGGGTTCATCCGGTTAAAATCTTCTTTCGGCAAATCATTGGCGAGGGCAAAATGGGGGATGGCAAGGAGGGCAATCGCTAACAGTCCGATTCTTTTGAGCATGGTAAAATGTTTAGTGGAGGTGGATTATAGCAGAGATTTTTGAGGAGTTCCAATGACATTTGTAGGAATTTATTCAAAATATTATTGTACTGTTTGTAAATCCAAAATTTCAAAAAAATGTTTCGGAGCGACCGGCTGGAGCGGAGAAAACTCCTTATTCCCCTCTATAAAAAAAGAAAAACAAATTTGAAAATTTTTTAAAACAATTGGGTGCCTGCCCGTCGAAGCCTTAGTGTAGGAAGGATAGCCCCAAAAGGATAACATGTATTTCAGCTAACATGGGTGTAGTAAGGAGGAGGTATGACGACGAACGGAACCGCAAAGTCGCTGTTGTGTGAAATGCCGCCTATTTTTTCGTTTAGTATTGCAAATGTAGTTTGCTAATCAGTTTTCTTACTTGCATCCACTGTTTTCCTAAGTCCATTTCAGTTGGATTTTGATGGAGCACATGAGGCATAAAATGACCTGCCCCCGGGATTGTGAGATGTGCAGTTGCTAAATGTTGTCCGAGTATGGAAGCATGCTCATGAATAACTTTGTCATTGTTTGAACCGACTACTAAGATTCTGCGTCTTTCCTCACCAGTTAAGTCTATGTTTGGTGTTGGAAAAAAGTTGTTCACTTTTTCAACTCCAGTGAGGTTGTCACGAGGCGTTCCGAGAAAGATTGTTAAGCATTGTCTTGTATCTGCTTTTTCTTGGAGAATTCTTAACCATCCATTACCGCCAAGACTATGTGCAAGGACAACTGTTCGATCAGGTTCTAAGCCATCTCGTTCCATAACTTCGGTAATGAATTCTCGGAACGCCGCCACTGTGGGGGTGCAACCGTCTACGAAGTCAGGAATATCTTCAGGGTAAGCAACATGCAAGTCCGCTTCTGTTGCGTGCCTTGCCTCATGTGCTTGCCATCTGTCTTCGTGAGGTGTGCCATAACCTTTTATGAGGAGAACATTTTTTATCACAAAATCCAACGGTTAGAAACTTAGTTTGCCATACTAGCAATAATGTTGTTTTACTGCAATGAAAAATAGTCCATTCCTTTACTTTTGTATTCAACACATTTTAAGCGCCTGTGTATTTTTACTTGTTTTTCTTTTTTCAGTCTTTCCCTTAATTCCTGTTGCTGTGCGGGTGATAGCGTGATTTTGTAAGCCATTTTGTTCTTGGTTATGAATTAACAAACTTTCTGCATAA
>PFOK01000041.1 GCA_002792495.1 Candidatus Peregrinibacteria bacterium CG_4_10_14_0_2_um_filter_43_11
CATGACAACACGGTAACCGAATTATTATCTACACGTGGGATTTCGGTAACCTTTTTTATTATCTACAACGTTGGCTGGTCTTTTTTGGATTGAGTCGCTATAGTTTTAATCATGCTGATTGGTGTATCAATGGGTAAGCTGATCGGTAATCAATCGGATGTAAGAAAAAATGAATCAATTTGTTCTCAAATCATCGTACAAGCCCACCGGGGATCAGCCGGAAGCCATTAAAAAATTGGTGAAAGGTGTCGAAGCGGGCAAACGACATCAAACCTTACTTGGCGTAACCGGTTCCGGTAAAACGTTTACCGTGGCCAATATTGTCGCGCAGATTCAAAGGCCCACGTTGGTGATGGCACACAATAAAACCTTGGCGGCGCAGTTGTGTTCCGAATTTCAGGATTTCTTCCCGGATAATGCCGTCTCTTATTTTGTGAGTTATTACGACTATTACCAGCCGGAAGCGTATATCGCCAGAACTGATACCTATATCGAAAAAGACGCGGCTATTAACGAAGAGATCGACAAGCTTCGGCATATGGCTACCCACAATCTGCTCACACGCAAGGATGTTCTCATCGTGGCTTCCGTTTCGGCGATTTACGGCTTGGGCGATGTTTCCAGTTACGAAAATCTCGCGATCGATTTGAAAGTGGGGGATTTTATCAAGCGTGATAAGCTCCTTCGCAAGCTCACGGATCTACAGTATCGGCGCAGTCATCTGGAATTCAAACAGGGCATGTTTCATGTACTGGGAGATGTCGTCGAGATCATTCCGCCAAGCTCGGATAACATGATTCGTCTGGAATTTTTTGGGGATGAAATCGAGGCGATACAGGAGGCGGATTCCTTTACCGGAGAACTGGTTCGTGAACTTACCGAGGTCAAAATCTTCCCCGCCAAACACAATGTTACCACCAAAGAAGCGATCGAAAAGTCCGTTGAGCAAATTCGCGAAGAACTCACCCGGCGTTATGATCAACTGAAGGGAACCGGAAAATTGGTCGAAGCGGAACGGCTTAAGACCCGTACGGAATACGATATTGAAATGATGTTGGAGACGGGGTATTGCAGCGGAATCGAAAATTATGTGCGTTATCTCAATAATCGTGAGGTAGGGGAGCAATCCGCGACACTTCTCGATTACTTCCCGGATGATTTCTTGATGTTTATCGATGAATCGCACATGAGTATTCCTCAGATTGGAGGGATGTATAGCGGGAACTATTCCCGTAAAACCGGTTTGATTGAACATGGCTTCCGTTTGCCTAGTGCGTACGATAATCGTCCTCTTAAATTTGAAGAATTCGAAGCGCATATTGGCCAAGCTGTCTACATTTCTGCGACGCCGGGAAAGTACGAATACGCGCATACCAAAAAAACCGATATCGTAGAACAAATCATTCGTCCTACGGGGTTGATTGATCCCCCCATTGAAGTGCGTCCCACCGAGCATCAGATCGATGATTTACTGGAAGAAATCCGAAAAACCCTTCTCGCGAAAGAACGTGTTCTTATCACCACGCTCACTAAAAAATCCGCGGAAAAAATGACTGATTTTTTACTTGAAGCCGATTTAAAAGCCAAATACCTTCATTCCGAAGTCGATACCATGGAGCGCATCGAAATTTTACGTGATTTGCGTTTGGGAAATATCGACATCATTGTGGGGATCAACCTGCTTCGGGAAGGGTTGGATTTGCCGGAGGTTTCACTGGTTGCCATTTTAGACGCGGACAAACAGGGATTTTTACGTTCGCGGGATGCCCTGATTCAAACCATCGGCCGTACTGCCCGTAATGTGAGCGGGCATGTGATCATGTATGCCGATAAAATGACGGATGCCATGAAAGGGGCGATTGACGAAACCGCTCGTCGCCGCACTATTCAGATTGCTTACAACGAAAAGCATGGCATCACACCGCAAAGCATTCAAAAAGCCATTCACGATATTGCGCAAACCACACACAAGCCCAAAAAACGTTATCAAAAATCCGATATTCCCAAAGAAGAAGTCGATCGCCTTGTTCACGAGCTTAACGCTCAGATGGAACTCGCTTCGGCAAATTTGGAATTTGAAAAAGCCGCGGAACTGCGTGATCAGATCGAGGATTTAAAAGCGGGGAAATAGGGGTAATATTGTATAACACTCCTTATACAGGATATTCAATAAACTCAGATAAAAAGACCTCACCACCTTGAACGTTATAAATGTCCACAGATTCTATTTTGGGAAATCTTTTGCGCCGGAGCAACGGCTCCCGACTTGGTTCGGCGCAACAACCTCCTCATCTGCTTTGCGACGGAGCAATGGCTCCCTGTCCGTCTTTTAGCGGGCAATCTTGGTCCGGAGTTAGACCTCCTCGTCTACTTTTGACGTTATCATGCGCATAGTGGTGATGCTTATGCTTTTTACCACCCGTTTTTGTCTTGATACAAAAAATAGTAGGGCAACCCTCACTGTCATTTAAAACCGCTTGCAGTTTTTTCATGCCAGTGTCTTTCATTTCAGTTGGCTTTTCCTCCTTCCAT
>PFOK01000112.1 GCA_002792495.1 Candidatus Peregrinibacteria bacterium CG_4_10_14_0_2_um_filter_43_11
CACTCACTCCGCTACGCTCCGTTCGCTCTCCCAAATTTGGCGGCGGTATGTCGTTCCGCTCCAAATTATACCGTCAACCACCTTCGGTTATTCACGGACGTTGTACGAAGTAATGATAAATTCTTTTTGCCCTATCGGGCAAATTAATCGGGGCAATTTTATTTCACAAACCTATGAATCCTGAAAAACCAAACTTTGGACAACCTGACATGAGCTCTGAAAAACCAGCGTCAATCGAATTCACGCATGGCGATATTCAAAACTTCATCCGAGAACGACTCGAGGTTGAACTTTCACCAGAGCGTAAATTTGAACTGAGCAAAGAGTTGATAAACGTCGCTTCATTTTTTGATGAAACAAATATCAAACCGTACATTGCTGGCGGTACAGGTATAGATTTACTTAACGGTGAATGGAATCGTGACCACCAAGATCTTGATATGGCTATCATGGGAAGTGAGCGCGCAAAGTTTTTTCAAGCAGCTACGGATGCAGGATTTTTGATAACTGACCCTGACCGAAACAACCTGAATTTAGATGCGATCACAGATGAAAAAACGCACAACGCATTTTTGTTCCGTTCCGATGATCAAGGCGTAACACAGTTTGAGGTAATGTTTTTGAACGAAACGGTAGACGGAGAGGTTAAACTCACACATAATAGTAGGGTTTCGCGAACGATTTATAACAATGCACCAACAGTCAGTATAGAAGGTCGTGAAGTCGCTATCCAGCCGCCAGAAGTGATTTTGTTCCACAAATTAACGGACGGTCGAAGGAAGGACTTTCGGGACGCAAAAACAGTTTGGGGTAGCCTTGACGAAGAACAACGTGGACGACTTACCGGTTTTTTACGAGATGCCAATGTGCGTTTTGTTATCGGTAAAGATGAAATTACAGACATTGAGACACTATTTAACCGAGCCGAACAAGAAGACCAAACGAAGCACGGTTTATTTTTCACAGAAAGAGAATGGGCGAAACAGTACGTCAAAATGGACGAACGCTTGAAAGAAAAAGCGCTATACGAATATATATCCGAAAAGCTGTGGGAGACAAAACTCGAACAACAGGATTGACATGATAAAAACATTAAAAATTTGTAAAATAAAATTGCCCCGATTAAATTATTCGCTATCGCGAATCAAGAATTTTTCATTACATCGTACAACACGGCATATCTGGTTACGACTTTTTACAAAAGCCTTCACCCAAATTGCTACGCAACTTCAGATATGCCGAAACGTTAGCTGAAATTTGGTCTTTTTGCTCTAATGCAAAGAAACAAGTAAAATGCCATCATGAAAACTGTTAAGGCATTCAAAGTAAAATCGAAAAAACTAGCTGGAACAAACTACTCAGAAGTTTACAGAAAAGCTTTCGGCCAATACTCTACAATACAAAAACGAAATCCCAGAAGAAGAGCACATATAAGATCTGCGTATTTCAAAAAAGATAAGATATTTTTGTCACTCTTCTGGCAACATTTAGGAGATAAACACCACAAAGATAGAATCCGAAGATTAAAATGTTTTCCATGCGCACTTGAGCTAATACGTAACTCAAAATTTGACCCCACTTCAATTGAAAACGTTGATAAGAAATCAGAAATTTTACATAGATTTATGGGAATAACATCAGAAAATGAAGTTTTCTTTGTCCAAATTAAAGAGATTAAACGAAATGGACAAAAATATCTTATCTCAGTCTTTCCATTGGAAAAATAAAAGAAAAAAACCTTCCGCCAGATGGAGGCTTATAAACCTCGGCCGAAAGCTTTTCTCTATTCGTATATTACCAAACGTTATGCGAAATTGCAACCAAAAAAGACCAAACGTCAGCTAACAAGCACTATGCGGCTCCACTTCGCTACGCTCGTTCCGCCCATATTCACTGGCGGTTGATCGCTTCGCGATATATTATACCGCCAGTGGACAGCGCATAGTGCGAAACGTTATGTGAAATTGTACTATTTTTTATACTAAACTATGCCAAATAAAAAATTTCTAAAAAATATAGGAGTATTAATTGTATTTTCTCTTATTTTTATATTAACAATTTTTATTTATAAACCAATGAACTTAAAAAATTATTCATCAGAATATTACACTTTTCAATATCCAAAATCATATTCAATCGGAGAACCAAACGAATCATATGAAGTTTTAATCATAAGTAGTGAAAGAGGTCGTATTGAAATTTTTAAAATGAATGATTTTGGTGGAGTGCGTATAACTGGGGCATCAAGTACGGGAGAAGAAGAATTTGAATATAAATATACACCCAAAAAGGAATATGAGATCGAAGATTACACAATTTGGATTTTTTATTTGGCAAATGATAAAGAAACAGAAGAAGAACTTAATAATATATACAAGTCATTTAAGATAAAAAAATAGCACAACATCACATAACTAGCTATATCCCCGTCAAGACTTTTTCATGGAATATTGGTTAATAAATGGAGTGCCACGCTTCCAGACGGCAAATACAACGTGCGTCATTTTGTGCATCACGGCGCAAAGTGCCACACGATAAGGTTTCCCTTCACTGCGTTTCTTCAGGAAGAAATCCCTGAACATATTGTCATGCAAAACGGCAACGGAAGCGGCATTGTAGAAGCGAGTGCGTAAAATCTTGCTACCTCGTTTGGAAATATAGCCTTTGCCTTTGATGCTTGTTCCACTCTCATACACGCGTGAATCCAGGCCGATATAGGCCGTCAATGTTTTCGAATCGGGGAAGCGCAGGATATCGCCGATCTCCGCAACACAAGTAGAGGCGGTTTGCGGTCCAACTCCCGGAATCGACTGCAGTAATTTCTGTAATTCAGGATTGAATTTTCTGATCTTCCGATCCAAATACAAAAGTTTTTCATCAAAAAACTCCACGAGCTCCTTGTTGACTTCCGAAATCTCGCTTTCAAGATAGTTTTCTCGTAAAGAAACTTCCTCCTGCCTCAATTTAGCCTGTAATCTGAGCATTGAAAATTTGGCTCTCTGACGCACCAAAGTCTTCAGGGCGAGAGAGTCGGAAGTATCACGGAAAGGATGACCGGCACCATTGACGGTACAAAGGCGAATAAGTCCGGCATCATGGATATCCGTTTTGACACTACGAACGGCATTCTTGCTTTGTCTGCTGGTGATGAGAGGATTGATGACATTCACCCCATATCCCGCTTTTGTAGCCAAAAAAGATAGTTGCAGATGATAGGAGCCTATAGATTCGAGGCCGATGAGTGTGCTTTTTTGAGAAAAGCGATTGTGAGAAAGGAAATGAATAAAACTTTCAATTCCGGACTGAGTATTGTCAAATTTTTCGACATCTCCACCTTCACTGAAACAGGCGTGAAAGTCACGTTTGGAGACATCGATACCGATGTATTTTTTTCATGATCTTGATTTTTAGCTTGTATTAGGCATAAAGTGTAAAGAGAAAAAGAAGAAAGAAAAGAAAGAAGAAAAAGAGAAAGGTGGGTAGCTGCGAGACCCCTTGAAATCGCTGAAGCAGGTTCGTGTATAGTTCGGGGCGTGCGTCCCCAACTAGCTTATTCGCTTCCTTATGCGATTTCAGGAGTCCACATGTTATGCGACGGGGCTATTCTCCCCAACACGGCGCTTCGTGGCTACTCACTGGAATATTGTACCATCCAAGATACGTTGGCATTATACGAACACGGCATAGCCGGTTCGCGAGCTAAATAAAATCATTCTTAATAAAAGTCACTATGAAAAAACCGAAACCTTATACATTATTATCTGTTATCGTATTGTTGATACTAATCTTATCCTTTTATTGGTTCGAAATCAGAGTAAGTAAAATCAGACAGAATTGTGTAGAAAAAATTACCACGACGGATGTCAGTGGGTTAAAGGCTCAAGACTATGACGTTGCTTTAAAACTGTGTCTTTACAAATACGGTATTAAAGAATGATTTTATTTTTAACGCTCGCTCACCCAAATTTGGCGGTGGTGAGTGCTATTGCACAAATTATACCACCGCCAAACTTCGGCTATGCCGAAACGTTAGCTGAAATCGCAAGAAAAACCTGTTAATATTTGAGGGCGCAATTTTCTGATACAAATATGGAAAGAGATCCACTAAATTATGTAGCCGACCTTTATCATGGAGCAACACAATATCCATGTGGTTGGCTTAAACCAAAAGTCGTCTGGGGCCATTTTAAACCAGATGAAGTTGGTGATCTTCAGCGTTCATTTTTTGACGAACTTCGCGCGCAAGGTTTTAAGCGAACTCCATGGCAACTGGTATTCCCAGGGCAAACAGCCGGAATCATCAAGCCAATTCCAGTCCAAGAAGATGGTGTAAATGAATACCATGTTCGCTTTTATAATGACGGAATCATAGATTGCGAGCTGGAAGTTGCGCGCTTTGACAGCATGCATTGGGCTGGCCCCAAACGACATGGCGTAGATCTACTTAACGAGTTAATCGAGCAGGCAGTTACAATTTCATGTCATCAAACACGAGACCGTATCAGAAAATTGTTTGGAACAAAATCTTATTCTGAACATTGTGTCAGATGAAAATTGCGCCCATTTTTTAAAGGTTTTTCTTGCGACTCTGCGCTCCCTTTGGTCGCTTGCCCTTCGGGTCAGCTAACACAGAATATGCGGTTTCGCTCCCGTTGGTCGCTACACCCATATTTGCCAGCGGTCGCCCTTCGGGCA
>PFOK01000036.1 GCA_002792495.1 Candidatus Peregrinibacteria bacterium CG_4_10_14_0_2_um_filter_43_11
ACTTGTGTTCAATCGGGTTCAGGTCGGGGCTGTAAGGGGGAAGATATTCCGGAATATGCCCCGCACTTTCAATGGCTTCAGTCATATCCTTTCTTTTATGAAAAGCGGCGTTATCCATGACAATCACTGAACGTGGCGGGACTTTCGGAAGAAGGTCTCCTGTCAGCCACGCATAAAAGATATCGGAGTCGATGTAGCAGTCAAAGAGGCATACTGTCAGGAAAACGAAACCCGCAATCGCCCCTATCGCATTCAGTCTGCCCCTGGCGTGCCAGTCCTTCCGTGCATAACATCTTCTTCCTTTTTTCGTATATCCGTGTGTCCTTGGACTGTCCACGGCAAAACCGCTTTCATCCAGATAAACAATGTTCATACCATGAAGCCTGTAGCGTATTATTTTACAGATGAATTCCCTGCGCAGAATATGATCGGCCCCGGGGTGATTTAGGGTTTTTTTTATAGGTGATACCCAGTCTTTTCATAGCATAAAAAATCCCCGTTATGCTGGCACCGAAGCGTCCCGCACGTTCATAATGAAAATCATCGGGGTATTTTTTCACGTCTGCGGCCAGTTTTTCCATATTTATTTTCGTCGCCGGTTTGTTTCTTGTGGTCTTCGGTTCGATGGAGTTCTGCCATCTGAATAAGGTTCTTATCCCAATACCGAAGCGTTCCGATGTCGCCTCAAAGGTGAGATTTGTTTCCTCTTTTATTCTCATCACCCTTTTTCTGAAATCCAGTGAATAAGCCATATTTATTTTGTTTATTGAATATGACTCCATTATATCCCAAAAATTATCATATGCCAAATTATAATGAATTAGCTATAACTTTCTATCGGTATCAACGCCAGAGGAAAATCCGCGCTCAATTGCACGAGGCGTGGATATTCCATGTAAGGCGGTTGAAGGGGGGCTACACGAACCACTATGGGGGTTTCATCAACACTTTCCATAAAAAGGAGGGTTAAAAAAGAATGACAAAAGGGGATCATGCTAACTTTTTTTAAGTATAAAGGCAAGAATAAATTTCTGCAACGGAGTTAAAATATAGTATAACCGCTTAAAATCAACCCCCGAAAAATGAAGATTCGTTTTACCTTCAATCGCAACGGGCTTTTCTTCGCCGCTGTTTATTTTGTTCGGGCGGCTGTCGGTATTTTCGCACTCGCACCATTCCTTATGAATTATTTACTAGCTGACTTCATTCCGTGATAAAGCTTCATGTAAAAAATAATTCCAAAATAGATAATCAGTAGCGAAAACAAGCTGGAGGCAACAAGCCCTGTTGTTTTATTGATAGTCGAAAAAATAGATTCCACTATGCTAGCTGAAACACTCATTAAAATCGATAAAGCGGCCGAATAAATGACGATTTTCCACCAATGTCCGTGGGCGATGTGAATGGATTCATCCAAGGCATTTTTACTGTTTTCATCTCGATCCACTAAGGCGTATTTTGCAAAAATCGTATAAGGCCCACGAATAACCACATAAATGAGTGCGGCAAAAACAAGAAGCATCGATAAAAAGTTTAAAATCACGATCATTCCACCGATATGTCTGATGAACGGAAAGGCAGTAAAAATGATCATCGCCACAAAAACAATCCATATTCGTGTGTACCAAAATATCCTTAAAAGCAACATGAGATAAGATTTCAATTTTTTAATGCTCCATTCGATGATAGAGCGATACTGGATCGGTTTCATGTGTTCTAGTAGTGTCGTTAACCGCAAAAAGGCGAGTATGGTTATCAGATAATAAAAACCGAATAAAATACTCAACACGATAAAAATAATCATCATGGCCGAGGTGAAATGGTCAAGATTAAAAAGTCCCTTTGCATGGTCCTTATCCACAAAAAGTCCAAAACCATTTTCCTTATCCAAATTTTGGATATCTTTTATTTCTCCAGCCAACTCCGAATGAACTTCGGTGACTGGCGATGCCGGGTTGATTTCAGCCGTTCCTATAGCTGACGAGGTCCACGAATAGAATCCTCCTCCGATAAGCAGAATGGGTGCCGCGACAAAAATGGATAGAATCAGATAATGATGAATTGTTTTTGAAAAAAATCGAAAAGAATTTTTTAATAACCCCAAAAAGGAAGTAGTAAGAAGTGTTTCGGAGACTGGTTTTTTTAGTGGTCATGGGGATTGTATGAAAAATAATTATCTTCATTATATCAAAATTTATGGATTACAGGACGTATTTTTTTCAATACAATGCAATTACAACTTACTTTCACAAAATGAAATTCAACCGCAATGAGTTTTTCTTCGCCGCTGTTTATTTTGTTCAGGCGGCTGTCGGTATTTCCGCACTCGCCCAATTTCTTTTTACCCGCAACGAATTGGGGCTCGATTTCGTCCAGCTCGGCATTTTAGCGGCGCTTCCCACCATCTCGTGGAGCATTAAGCCCATTTATGGCTTTCTTACCGACCTTGTTCCCATTCGCGGGTATCGTCGTCGTCCGTACCTTCACATCATGCCACTCATTACCATTGTAAGTTGGCTTTATATTTGGCAATTCGCCGATTCTTTTACCTCCTTCGCGATTCCGATCATGATCGCCAATGTGGGGATGGGATTCACCGATGTGATTTGCGATGGGCTGGTTGTTCAAACTTCCGATGAAAAAACAGCAGGGCGCTACCAATCCATTTGTTGGGGCGCGCTCACCGTAGGTGCCATTGTTTCCACGTTTCTTTCCGGTCTCCTTTTAGGGCGTGACATCGTTGGCATTCGTGGCATGTTTCTGCTCACGGCGCTCATGCCACTCATTACTTTTATTCTCTCCTTCTTCGTCAAAGAGGAGCGCATCAGTGATCGATCGGAACTAAAGGTCCATCGGGTGATCAGCTTGCGATACATTTACGCGGCCTTCGTCGCTTTTGTATTCACCATCCTCATCCTCTGGCCACGTGAAGGGCAAAACTCCGGTTTGATGTCACTCAGTATCATCGGCATTTGGTTCGTGTGGTTTGCGTTTTATTTCAAGCATTTGATGGATTTAAAAATCATTGGAAAATCCATTTTCGTGGCCGCGATCTTCATTTTTCTCTGGCGATTTACTCCCAGCTTTGGCGCGCCGTGGCAGGACTACTTTTTAAACAACGTCGGCATCGATGAAGAAACCTACGGTTATTTTGGAGTGGTCAGTTACGTCGGCTGGCTCATTGGTTCAATCCTTTTCGCCAAATGGATTGACCGATATGACCTCAAAAAAGTATTGATGTGGACGA